>NZ_JBGTHY010000455.1:0-22121 GCF_041745955.1 Pricia sp. | reverse complement strand
GCCGTTCCATTGATCATTGCTTCATCTTCCGTTAAGGCTTCCAATGTCCAAGTGTTTTTGGCCCCGAGCTTCCCTGCATATTCATTTTTCCAGTGATCCCCTATTTTTACCGGTTTCTTGGGATAGATAAAAGTCATTTGTTCGTAGCTGTCGGATAAGGCTTCGGAACCGAATTCCTGCTGAAGGGATTTTTTCATCATGTTCAACGAAAACGCATCTTTTAGTCCGGACGCCTCCGCCATTTTTACCACAAGGCTATCCCCTCCTGTGACCTCCAGGATATCACCCGTCTTGGCCAGTACCAGCTGAACGGGACTATTCAACAGGCTACTGAATATCTTCGATTGCATATCGTCATCGCTTACCTCTTTGGCATGCACATTCATCAGTTCGCCCTGAATACTAGAGGTCATTTTGAGATTGAGGTCCTTAAAGGTCAAAGCTATTTCGTAGGTGCTGTCACGTTGCCTCAATACCTTAAACTCCAAGATACCGTCGATTTTGTTGATCAATTCATGGGTCGCGCCGTCGAGCTCTTGGGTAATGACCTGCTCGGCATCCTGTTTAATGATGAATGTGGCCCCTTTTTTTAGCGTATATTCCAAAATGGACTGTGCCGATAGGTTAAGGCTACAAACGATTAAAAAAAGTAAGGCTGTGAAGTATTTCATATATGGGGTGTTGCCGTCTCGAATTCAGGCTGCAAAAGTAGTAAAAAAGGCATTTGTAGCAGAAAGAAGCTTGGTAAAAATAATTTTATCGAATCCATTTGTAAAAGCAAAAAGCCTTTGTATATTTGCCACCGGAATTTTGAGGACGAACCTTCAAGTTTCAGCAATCAAGAAAAGTATCAAAAAATGCCCGGACAGAAGAGAACATATCAGCCATCAAAGCGCAAGAGACGAAACAAACATGGGTTCATGGAACGCATGGCATCCGTGAACGGACGAAAAGTATTGGCCCGAAGAAGGGCAAAAGGAAGAAAAAAGCTATCCGTATCCTCTGAGCCGAGACATAAAAAATAATGATTCCATTCTTTTAAAAATATTGAGGTGTTACTTTTATAAAGTAGCACCTTTTTTTTGCTTGCGCCGGACGCGTTTCGGTGTTCATGCAGCGCTCGTTCCGATATTCATGCCGGACCCGATCGGGTACCATTTCCGTAGAATCTCTAATAGACACAGTAAAAAATGCCCAAAAGAAAAGATTTAAAATCGATATTGATCATAGGTTCAGGTCCCATTATCATCGGTCAGGCCTGTGAATTTGACTACGCAGGATCGCAAGCGTTACGAAGTCTTCGTGAAGACGGTATCGAAACCGTGCTGATCAACAGCAACCCGGCTACGATTATGACAGATCCGACCATGGCCGACCATGTCTATCTTAAACCCTTGACCACGAAATCGATTGTCGAAATCTTAAAGGCACATCCACAGATAGATGCGGTACTGCCGACCATGGGTGGGCAGACCGCACTTAACCTCTGTATCGAGGCGGACGAAAAAGGAATTTGGGAAGATTTTGGCGTTGAGATCATCGGTGTCGATATCGATGCCATTAATATTACGGAGGATAGGGAGAAATTCCGCGAGCTGATGCTGAAAATTGGGATAGGTATGGCACCGCAAGCTACGGCCACTTCCTTTTTAAAAGGAAAAGAAATTGCCCAGCAATTCGGATTTCCATTGGTTATTCGTGCTTCCTATACCTTGGGCGGGGCAGGGGCTTCCATAGTCCATAAATCGGGAGACTTCGACGAAATGCTTAGCCGTGGCCTTGAAATCTCACCGATACATGAGGTCATGATCGATAAGGCTTTGATCGGATGGAAGGAATATGAACTGGAACTGCTTCGTGACCGCAACGACAATGTTGTTATTATCTGTGCCATAGAAAATATGGATCCGATGGGCATCCATACCGGAGATTCCATTACCGTCGCCCCGGCAATGACCCTTTCCGATCGCACCTATCAAAAGATGCGGGATATGGCCATTCACATGATGCGCAGTATCGGTGATTTTGCCGGCGGATGTAACGTGCAGTTTGCGGTCAGTCCCGATGAAAAGGAAGATATCATTGCCATCGAGATCAACCCCAGGGTCTCCAGATCTTCGGCCTTGGCCTCAAAAGCGACGGGATATCCTATTGCTAAAATCGCCTCCAAGTTGGCCATTGGCTATCACCTTGATGAGCTCGACAACCAGATTACCAAATCGACCTCGGCCCTTTTCGAACCGACCTTGGACTATGTGATCGTAAAGATTCCCCGTTGGAATTTCGATAAGTTCGAAGGTTCCGATCGTAGCTTGGGCCTACAGATGAAATCCGTCGGAGAGGTCATGGGTATTGGCCGCTCGTTTCAGGAAGCGCTGCACAAGGCGACACAATCCCTAGAAATCAAAAGGAACGGTTTGGGCGCAGATGGTAAAGGCTATAAAGATTACGATCAGATCATCGGCAAACTGACCATACCCAGTTGGGACCGGGTCTTTGTGATTTACGATGCCATTCAGTTGGGCATTCCGCTTAGCCGCATCCACGATATCACCAAAATCGATATGTGGTTCTTGAAACAGTACGAAGAACTGCATTATCTCGAAAAGGAAATCTCCACCTATACCATCGCCACGATTACCCGTGATTTGATGTTGGAAGCCAAACAAAAAGGCTTTGCCGACCGTCAGATTGCACACATGTTGGATTGCTACGAAAGTGAAGTGCACAAAAAACGTACCCAAGAGATGGGTATCAATCGGGTCTATAAACTCGTGGATACCTGCGCGGCCGAATTCAAGGCGATGACCCCCTATTATTACTCCACTTTTGAAGCGGAAATCGAAAGGCCGGACGGTACCCGATACGTTGAAAATGACAGTATCGTTACGGATAAGAAAAAAGTCGTGGTACTCGGTTCCGGCCCCAATCGCATAGGGCAGGGCATCGAGTTCGATTACTGCTGTGTGCACGGGGTACTGGCCGCCGCGGAGTGCGGTTACGAGACCATTATGATCAATTGCAACCCCGAAACGGTGTCCACGGATTTCGATACGGCGGATAAATTATATTTTGAGCCCGTTTTTTGGGAACATATCTATGACATCATCCTTCATGAAAAACCGGAAGGCGTCATCGTACAGCTAGGCGGACAGACCGCTTTAAAACTAGCGGAAAAACTGGACAAATACGGAATCAAGATTATCGGCACCAGTTTTCGGTCCCTTGATCTCGCCGAAGACCGCGGTAGTTTTTCCGAACTGCTACAAGCGAACGATATTCCCTTTCCGGAATTCGGGGTCGCAGAAACCGCGGAAGAAGCCCTTGCGCTGGCTGATAAACTGGACTTTCCCTTGCTCGTTCGACCCTCCTATGTATTGGGCGGCCAAGGCATGAAAATCGTCATCAATAAGGCAGAACTTGAAGAACATGTGGTAGACTTGCTCCGTAAAATTCCTAATAACAAACTCCTACTAGACCATTATCTCGACGGAGCCATCGAGGCCGAAGCCGATGCCATCTGTGATGGGAAAGACGTCTACATCATCGGCATTATGGAGCATATCGAACCCTGTGGCATACATTCTGGAGATTCGAATGCCACCCTGCCTCCGTTCAATCTAGGGGAATTCGTGCTCCAGCAGATCAAAGATCACACCAACAAAATCGCCCTGGCACTAAATACCGTCGGACTCATCAACATCCAATTCGCCATTAAAGACGATATCGTATATATCATCGAGGCCAACCCCAGGGCATCGCGAACGGTACCCTTTATCGCAAAAGCCTATGGGGAACCTTACGTAAACTATGCCACCAAAGTGATGCTCGGCGAAAAGAAGGTAAAAGATTTCGATTTCAAGCCTCATCTCGACGGGTTCGCCATCAAACAGCCGGTATTCTCCTTCAACAAATTCCCCAATGTCAACAAGAATCTTGGGCCCGAAATGAAAAGTACCGGGGAGAGTATTTTGTTTATCGATAGCTTGAAGGACGACCAGTTCTATGAGCTTTATGGTAGGCGGAAGATGTATTTGTCGAAGTAGAATCCCATAGATTCTTTACGAGGTCTTTGGTGCACTCGGTGATTTCCATATAGCCTTCCGAATCGATGGTACTTACATCCCCGGTTCTGAACCATCCGTCTTCGGTGAGATTCTCGCGGTTGTTGGTCTTGAAATAAAAGCGGATGACCCAAGTGCCTCGCACTTGAAGTTCGCCCATCGTTTTTCCGTCCCTAGGCGCGACCGATCCGTCTTCCCCGAAGCGGGTAGTTCATAATTAGCCTTCCATAGAAACGTTGTTTTAGGATGAATTTTAGGATTAACCCTAAAGTTACACATTTTTGGGATAGATTTCCCGGAAGATCGATCAGTTGAACCAGACCGCATATTTTTTGCGGCGCAGTTCCAGGGCGAGCTGCTCCTCCATTTTAAGCGCTTCCGCTCTTGTTGGAATGGATTCGATATGGTTGTAGAGACTGGGACGCAGATACGACCCATATTTTTTGACGATGGATGAGGAGAGATTATGTCCCTTCGTATTGACATAACCCGTTTTATGCTGTTCGAACCTCTCTTTCGGGGTTTTACTGGTCATGCCGACATACAGACACTCCAGCACCCCATTAAACTGCGGGTTGGCCTCCCGAAAACGCTTGTTTTCGGTAAAGACCCGTTTGGATAGTTCTATGACGTAGATGTGATACTTTGGCATCTTATTCTGACATGCGTTCCATTTCAATACCCTCCGTAGTAAACGAAAACGCCTGCGCCCCAAGCCCTCCGACCATTACTGCCTGAAACAAGGGTCGCAATGGCTTGCTGGAATACCAATCGATAATAAAATTGGCTCCGCTACTTTGACTGCCATTCCGTATGGAAAATCCCTTCTTTGTCCAATCGTTCATAGGTGTGTGACCCGAAATAATCCCGTTGCGCTTGAATAAGGTTTAAGGGTAATCGGGTACTTGTATAGGCATCAAAATAGATCAGGGAATTTGAGAGTCCCGGTAAGGGAATCCCGTTTTTAGCACCGAAAGCCACCAGCTCACGGGCGGAAGCCACGCTGCCCTGAACTTTCTTTACAAAATTCGGGGATACCAATAGATTCGGAAGATTTTTGTCTTTTTCGAACGCTGCGGTAATATCGGCCAATAAGGCGGCACGGATAATACAACCTGCACGCCAGATTTTGGCGATTACGGCAATATCAAGCTGATACCCGTACTCTTTTGAGGCTTCCGCCAATACGTGCAGCCCTTGGGCATAGGTGACTATAAAGGAGAAATAAAGCGCTTCTTCCGCCAATTTTTCCAGTTTGGCCTTGTCCATGGTTTCTACTTTTGGCCTACCGTAGATTTTGTCCGCAGCCTTGCGTTCGGACTTTAAAGCGGAAATCTCGCGCATGTTGACCGCTATATTTATGGATGGCACGGGAATACCTAAATCCATCGCGTTTTGGCTGGTCCATTTTCCGGTGCCTTTTTGCTTGGCCTTATCCAAAATTTTATCGATCAATCGGCCATCGCTTTCCTCGTCTTCCTGTTCGAAGATTTCGGAGGTAATCTCGACCAAGAAGGACTGTAATCGGCCTTCGTTCCATTTTTTAAAGCTGTGGTGTAAATCGTCGTTGTCGAAATCACCGGCTTTTTTGAGCAGGTCATATATTTCGGAGGTCAACTGCATCAATCCGTATTCGATACCTTTGTGCACCATTTTCACATAGTTTCCTGCGGATTTCGGTCCGAGATACGCTACGCAGGGCTCTCCGTTGTATTTGGCGGCGACGGCCTCAAAGATGGGTTTGATATGGGCGTAGGCGGATTTTGAACCTCCGGGCATGATGCTCGGTCCTAATCGGGCACCTTTGGCTCCACCGGAAACGCCGGCGCCGAAAAAGTTGACCGCCCTTTTTTGAAGCTCTTCTTCGCGGCGATCGGTGTCCGTGAAAAAGGAATTACCGCCATCGATAATGATATCCCCACGATCGATATGCGGCAAAAGGCTTTCGATTACCGAATCCACAATTTTTCCCGCAGGAACTAAAAGCATTATTTTTCGGGGTTGTTTTAAGGCTTTGACAAAAGTTTTGATACTTGTTGAAGCATCTATCTTATGTTCCTTGTTTCCTTCATACTTGAGGGCATTGACCTTTTCCGCATCGAGATCATGGCCAAAGGCGGAAAATCCGTTGTCTGCCACGTTCAATATAAAATTGCGTCCCATCACCCCGAGACCTACAAGTCCGAAATCGTATTTATCTTCCATCAATTAATAAATTTTATATCCTCTTAATCAAGATTATATTTCAAGTATACTTCCTTCAAAAATAAACGAAAATATTGAGATGTAAGATTAACTTAGCGTAAACTCGTTGGTATTGGGCATTCTTTTCGATACTTTTAGGGTTCAAAATCTTACAATACGCTATGACCAAGACAGAAAACCAAATGTTGGTCATATTCGGCGCCTCGGGGGACCTTACCGCCCGAAAACTGATTCCCGCTATTTTCGCTTTGGCTAGGGCCGGTCATTTGCCCGAAAAATTTGCCGTTCTTGGGGCGAGCCGTAGCCCTTGGTCTGACAAGGAGTTCAGAAAGAACGTAGTTACAGAGAGTAAGCATCTGAAAGATAAAATAGACGGGAAACAAAAGAAAATGATCGCGGAGTTTGCCGACCGCTTATTCTACCACGAGTTGAGTAATGACCAGGATTCCGATTATGGTCCCCTAAAAAAACGTATAGATACCCTGAACGGTGAACATGGTACCGACGGCAATTACATATTCTACCTGTCTACACCACCATCTGCTTACGGTCCGATTTCTAAGAACCTACACCAGCAGGGTCTCCATAAAGAGGATGAAGGTTGGAGGCGTCTGATTGTCGAAAAACCTTTCGGATACAGCCTTGAGACCGCTATAAAGTTGAACAAAAGTCTACACCGGTATTTTAAGGAACCACAGATTTTCAGGATCGACCATTATTTGGGCAAGGAGACGGTACAGAACCTTTTGGTGACCCGTTTTGCCAACAGTATTTTCGAGCCCCTGTGGAACCGGAATTACATTCACCATGTCGAAATTACCAATGCCGAGAGCGGGGGTGTCGAAAAACGGGGTGGCTATTACGATAAATCCGGGGCCCTACGCGACATGTTCCAAAGCCATCTGATGCAAATAATCGCCTTTGTTATCATGGAACCCCCCTTAAATGCAGATGCGGAAGAAATACGTGACGAAAAACTAAAAGCATTGAAATCTTTGCGGGTCATGACCGATCCCAAAGTGCTTCATGCCCATACCATTCGTGCCCAATATATTAGTTCGGTTATCGATGGGGAAAAAGTAAAGGGATATCGGGAGGAAGCCGATGTCGATCCCGAATCAAAGACCGAGACCTATGCCGCCCTGAAGTTTTTTGTCGATAATTGGCGCTGGGCGGATGTCCCTTTTTACGTGCGCACTGCCAAGCGGATGCCCACCAAGGTCACCGAGGTGGTCATTCATTTTAAGACCCCGCACCACCAAATCTTTAAGGATGCCGGGATGAGCAATAAGGATAATAAATTGATCATTCGCATTCAGCCCGACGAAGGAATTCTCATCAAATTCGGGGTCAAGGTCCCCGGACAGGGCTTTAAGGTCGAGCGGGCAAACCTTGATTTTTATTATTCCAGTTTGGCCGAAAACCATGTGATGGAAGCTTACGAACGACTACTTCTTGATGCCATGCAAGGCGATGCTACCCTATATGCACGGGCGGATGAAGTGGAAGCGGCGTGGACTTTCGTCGATCCGATATTGGACTATTGGAAAAATTCCGATGAAAAGGTATACGGATATTCTGCCGGGGCATGGGGCCCGGAGAATGCCGATAATCTGATCGATGGTGTTGGTTTTTGGCGAAACCCTAGCGAGCAGTTGGCCGACGATCCGGGGTATTGTGTGATTTGCTGATCAAGTTCAAGTACAGGCGCAAGTATCAAGTTCAAAAAATTCAAGCCTACCTGCCGGCAGGTTCAAACCTAGTATCATGCAATTGAAAATCTCAAGTACAAAACAGAAAACAGCCGAAAGCTTCACGGATTGGCTTGTCAAGTTGATTAGTTCCAATGATAGTCTACATGTGGCCCTTTCGGGCGGTAGTACACCAAAAATCGTTTTTGACGAATTGGCCTCGCGCCATCTTTCGAAAAACGAATGGCAGAAAGTGCATCTGTATTGGGGCGACGAGCGCTGCGTTCCCCCCGATAATGCTGAAAGCAATTATAGGATGACCGTCGATTATCTTTTGTCGAAAATCGAGATTCCCGAAGAAAATATCCACCGGGTCCGGGGCGAGAACGATCCCCGACAGGAAGCGGCCCGCTATACGGAAGTTTTGAAGGAGAAACTTCCGATAGTCAACGGCCTTCCCCGGTTCGACCTGATTATCTTGGGAATGGGCGATGACGGACATACGGCTTCCATTTTCCCCTATGAAATCGGATTGTGGAATGCCGACCAGCTGTGCGAGGTAGCCAAACATCCGGAAACGGGACAAAAACGAATCACTATTACCGGAAAAATCATCAATCACGCCACTACAACAGCCTTTTTGGTCACCGGGGAAAGCAAGGCAGAAAAAGTGGGGGAGATTATTGATGAGAGGGGCGGTTTTAAATCCTACCCCGCCCATTTGGTAAATCCCATAAGCGGAAACCTAATGTGGTTTCTAGATGAGCCTGCTGCCGCGGAAATTACAGATCGATCTTAACGTTTTCATCGATCAGTCGCTTCAAATGTTCATCGATCCGGAATTTCGATTCATCGAACTGGGTATCCCGTGAAAAAGCTTCCTCCTTGCGCTGTTTGCTACGGGCGAAACGTCGCACTGCCTGTTCATTTTCAAGTATAAGTCCGGGTACCGGTACACTGTTTCCTTGCGCATCTTTGGCTACCATGGTAAAATAGGAGGAATTACAATGACGCTTAGTGCCTTCGGTGATGTTTTCTGCATCGACGCGAACGCCAACCACCATTGAAGTTTTTCCGGTATAGTTGATAGATGCCCTAAGCGTAATCAGTTCGCCCACTTCCACGGGATCCAAAAAGTCCACCCGATTTACCGAAGCCGTTACGCAATAACATTGGGAATGTTTTGAAGAACAGGCAAATGCAATCTGATCCATCAAGTTCAATATATGCCCTCCGTGCACCTTGCCCCCGAAATTGGAGTGGGAGGGAAGCATCAGTTCGGTTATCGACACCCGCGAATCACTTGAAGGTTTGTAGTTTTTCATGGCTATTGGCTGCAAGTTTAAGGTCGCTTGTTACAGGTTGTTAGGTTGTTTCCCGCTACGGATTTGGAATTTGGAATTTAGGTTTTTGGAATTTTACCTTCTGAAATGTGGCGATTCGTCCCGTTCTACGCTGGTAACAAAATACTTGGTATCTCCCAGCCAAAAGAAGGTGGCGTAACGTTCGATATATTCCATTTTTACGTATTCCCCTTGGTATTCCTGTAGTTTTTCGATGACCTCTTGATCTTTGTCCAACACCGAAAACGAGAATATCTGTGCCCCGGAAATGCCTTGGCTGATCTCACCTTCCCAAGTTTTAACGAGGACGCCCTTGTGGCTTATCTTAATTAGTTCGCCCGACCGGATGCCATCGCTAAAGGTTACGAAATAGATGAAGGCGTAAATTATTGCAAAAAGGGCCGCGATACCAACTAGGGTTATAACTATTGCTTTTTTCATGTGTTCTATTTATTGTCTGAATTAGGATTTTTTGGAGTATAGGTTGTTGAGATATTTACGTATTAGAACTTGGGTTTTTCGGATCAAGACCTTGATTATTTAGTGCAACTGCTACTTTTCGTTCTCAATTTCTTCTAAATCATCTTCTTCCGCAAAATCATCTTCCTCCGCCCGTTTCAGGATGCGTTCTGGAATAGATTTCTTAGCTTTCGCCCCCATTTTTTTGAGTTTTTGGATGCTGGTGACAATATTCCCGCGCCCTTCTACTAGTTTGTTCATAGCCCCTTTGTACTCCGATTTGGCATCGTCCATTTTCTTACCTACTTTGGTGAGGTCCGATACAAAGCCTTCAAATTTGTCGTACAGGGCACCCGCCTGACGGGCGATTTCTATGGCGTTTCGCTGTTGTTTTTCATTGTTCCACATACTATCGATGGTACGCAGGGTCGCCAAGAGCGTAGATGGGGTGACGATAACGATGTTCTGCTCAAAAGCCTTGTTATATAGGGAATTGTCATTGTTTATCGCTACCGCAAAGGCGGGTTCGATAGGAATGAACATCAGTACAAAATCCGGACTCTCCATGGCATACAGATCCTCGTACTTTTTGGCGGAAAGTTGGTCAACGTGTCTTCTGAGGGAATTGACGTGCTCTTTCAGAAATTTATCGCGGAACTCGTCCTCCGCGTTCACCATGCGTTCATAGGCGACCAAGGATACTTTGGAATCGACCACCATCTTTTTCCCGTCCGGAAGGTTGATGATGACGTCGGGCAATACCCGTGAGCCATCCTCCCTTGTAAAACTTTGCTGCACGGTGTATTCGCGGTCTTTTTCAAGGCCCGATTTTTCAAGTACGCGCTCCAGCACCAGTTCGCCCCAATTGCCCTGCATCTTACTATCCCCTTTTAGGGCCTTGGTCAGGTTTTCGGCCTCTTGGGTAATCTTTAGGTTTTGGGTCTGCAGGTTCAGCAGTTGCTCCCGTAACGCCAGATGGATACCAAAACTTTCCTTTCGACTTTCCTCGACTTTTTTCTCGAACAGCAGTATCTTTTCGTTCAGCGGCGTCAAGATATTCCTAATATTTTTTTCGTTACGCTCGGTGAACTTTAGGCTTTTTTCTTCCAGAATTTTGTTGGCCAGGTTCTCGAATTCCTTAGTGAATTTTTCCTGCAGTTTTTCGACTTCGGCTTTTTGCTCCCGGTTCTTTTCTTGAAGATGTTCTAGGTCGGCCTGATAACGTACAATCTGGTTGCTCAACTGCTCTTTATCGGATTGTAGGTGGCCTTTATGCGCTTCGGTATCGCTTAATCGCTGACTCAAAACGGTGAGATTATTGTTCAGATGTTGTTCCCGTTCTTCAAGCGCGCTTTGGGTGGATTTTGTTTTCAGGCTTTGAATGTAGTTGCCCAAGAAATAACCGACGGCCAAACACAAAAGACCTATAAGAAGGTATATTAAATATTCGTTCATTGGTGGTATCAAGGTTTGGAGCAAAGATACAAGATTGGACGGTAAATTCGATTATGCGGAGGCCTGTATCATAAACCTACTATTTTTCAATTCGGAAAGTACCGGTCGAAGCATCGAACGAGACCACGTCTGCCGGAAAAAGGGTCTCAAAAGCTTTTTGTTCGATAAGTTCGCAGGGCTGTCCAAACGGGTTGTTCTCCCCATCCAACAACAATAGTGTATCACATAGCTGAATAGCCATTTCAATTTCATGGGATGTAAATAGGATGGTCTTTCTGGTTTGATGGGCAATGGATTTCAGAAGTTTCAGTATGTGCACCTTATGGTAGAGATCGAGATGTGTGGTCGGTTCGTCCAGTAAGATTATGGATGTATCCTGTGCCAAGGCGCGTGCGATCATGACCCGCTGTAATTGACCATCACTGAGTTCGAAGCATTTTCTATATTGCAGTTTTTCCAACTGAAGCATTAGTACAGCTTCCCTGATCTTTGTTTTGTCCCCTGTGGATAAGGTACCGATCCAATTCGTATACGGCTGTCGTCCGAGCGCGATCAATTCGAGAACGGACATGTTTTTGGAGGCGATCGGTTCGGTCAGTACCAGACTGATTTTGGACGCCAGTTCTAAAGGGGAATAACTTTCCAGTTGCCTTTCCCCGATATGGATGCTTCCGGCTAACTTGGGCTGTGCATTGCCCAATGTGCGCAGTAATGTGGACTTTCCGATACCATTTATGCCGACAACCGCGGTCAGTTCTCCCTCGGAAAGCGCAAAATTAATGTTTTCGACAATCGGCCTACTTTTATAACCGACGGTCAAATCAGTCGTTGCCAAGACTACCATTGAATTTCGTTCCTTGTTCATCATTCCTACTCAATACTGATTACTTTTTACTTTGCACTCCATACTCAAAACACCATCCGCCGCTTCCTCACCAGCAACCATATCACCACCGGTGCCCCTAAAATACTGGTAATCGCATTAATGGGCAATACACTTGCATAATTCGGCAGTTGCGCTACGGTGTCGCAGAGCAACATCAGAATGGCACCGTAAATCAGCACGGCAGGCACTAAAATTTTATGGTCCGTAGTGCTAAAAATCTGTCGGGTCAAATGGGGAACGGCCAGTCCGATAAAGGCGATGGGGCCGGCAAAGGCGGTTACTCCACCGGCCAACAATCCCGTAGCGATGATAATAGCATAGCGGGATTTCTTTAGGTCTACCCCTAAACTCCGTGCATAATTTTCGCCCAACAGGAAAGCGTTCAAAGCTTTTATGGATACAATACTTAGCAGG
Organism: Pricia sp.; assembly: GCF_041745955.1. Taxonomy (NCBI): domain Bacteria; kingdom Pseudomonadati; phylum Bacteroidota; class Flavobacteriia; order Flavobacteriales; family Flavobacteriaceae; genus Pricia; species Pricia sp. Next base: position 9,604 of record NZ_JBGTHY010000455.1, on the reverse strand, counting down.
ATGCCAATCAAGATTATTCCCAATAAAATGGATAGCTGCGCCCAGGATAGGTTGCCTACGCTTCCGAAGGACCAGTAGATGAACTGCTGTAATTTTTCGGCATCGGTAAAGTAGGATAGTACACTTACAATGGCGGCGGTAATACTTCCGAACATCAGGCCGATAATCAACAGGGCCATGGTGTCCTTTACTTTTGCGGCGACGACCATCACGGCCAGTAGCACCAAAAAGCTTCCGATACTTGAAGCGATGGCCAGCGAAATGTCGTTTAAGAGTCCGGAGGTCATAAATCCCGAAAATAATGACGAACCCATGATAAGCAGTGCGGCCCCCAAACTCGCCCCGGAACTGATGCCCAGCACAAAAGGTCCGGCCAACGGGTTGCGGAACAATGTCTGCATTAAAAGTCCGCTTAATGCCAATCCGCTACCGACCAAAACAGCGGTGAAGGCTTTGGGAACCCTAAAGCTCCAAATGATATATTCCCACGATCGGTTTTCGAGATTTCCGCCGACCAGTGCATTGACAGTTTCAGAAAAAGGAATGGAGACGGAGCCCAAACTAATGTTCAATCCGAAACAGACGACTAGAGACACTAGTAGTAGCAAGAAGGGAAGCCGATATGTTTTTGTGTTTCCCAATTAATCCAGCGGTTTAAAAAAGAAAGGTTCGTGGTCCGGTAACAGTTCGGGATGGAAGATATGGATAAGATCTTTCAAAACAAGATCAGGTCGCTGTGGGGCGAGTTCGTAGTACAATAAACCTTCCGTTTCCCCTGAAGTGCCTGCAAAGGAATAGGCCTTCCGGTTTTTGAAGGCATCGAATTGCAGATAGTGCCGATTAGCGGCGTTCATGGCTTTATAGGAAGTGAATTGCGCCGGGGAAATCCAAAATTCCGCTGGCTTTCCCTTTTCAAGCACACTTTCGAGGCTGAGGGAAAGGCTGCCTGTTTCCGAAGTGTCGCTCCATAGATAATCTGCATGGGCATCGCTAAAGAATTTAGCCGCCCAACTGTTTCCCCCGGGCAAGTACCAGACATCCTTATAAAGCGCGCCGCTAAGAACGGTCGGTTTTTTGTTGGCGGTTTTGGCCAGTGCCTTAGCTTCTAAGTAGGAAGTTTCTACCCCTTTAAAAATGCTATCCGCTTCCATGTACTTATCAAAAAAAGGAGCGAAAAACTTGATCCACTCCGCTTTTCCCAAAGGGGTTTCTTCCGTCCAATCCCCATTATAGACAACGGGAATATTGGCCCGTTGCAAGGTAGCGTACGCCTTGTTTTGACCGGCAACGCCAAAGCCGATCAGGACTTCGGGGTCCAGTTCCAAGACCATTTCGGTGTTGATGGCTTCATTTTTGCCGAGCTCTTTTATTTGCCCGGCATCGATACGCTTTCGGGTTTTCTTCGAAGATATGTATTTCGTATCCGGAAAACCAACCAGATTCTCGCCGACGCCTAAAGCTTCCAATGCGGGAATATGGGTGGTCGATGTCACCACAATCCGCTCGACGGGTACGGCGACTATGGCATCATATTCATCTTTGTTCAAGGTCATCGACGCCATTTTATCTTTCGGAATCAAAGCATAGGTAAAAGCTGTTTTAGTATCCGGCCAAGGAGAGGCTACTTTGATGATGGTCAATCCGGATTCCGATCTTTCTACGGAAAAGCCTTTGGCATAATGGATTGTAGAAGCATTCGAAGTCTGTATAAACGGGAGGGATTCCTTTTTTTCATCCTTACAGGAAACAAAAACAATAAGAAAAACCAGAGGAAGTACTTTTTTCAAAACGGAAATTTAGCGCATCCAAAAGTAGTATTATTTCATGTTAGGGGTAAATTAATGAATCGTAATGTTTACTTTTGCCCTGAATTTTGGTTTCCATCTCCGTTTTTAGGTGATGGGATTAAAAGGGAATCCGGTGTGATGAGGTACGAGGTGAGAAATACGGGGTACAAAGTAAAATAGTACAATCGTAATTCCGAAATCGGACATCAAAGAATCCGGAACTGTTCCCGCAACTGTAAGTTTTTGCCAAACCTGCCTGTACGCAGTTTTATATTGGCACCCCTTTGTACAAGGGATAGTATTTCTTCAGACCACTGTCCGCTTCCGGCTGATGGGAAGGTCAAATACTATAAATCAAGTCAGGAGACCTGCCAGATTCATCAAATACTGTTAAACTTTCGGGATAAAAGTTTATAAGTGATGAAACGCGCCATAATCGCCATAGCATTCCTGTTGTCCGTATCCGGACAAGTATCCGCCCAAGAGAAACCACTCTGGGAACTGGATGAGGTTGTCGTTTCCGATTCCCGCCTAAAACGTTACTCCGAAGGCCATAAGTTAACCCGCTTGACGGATAGCACGATACAACGAAGCGGTATTTTTATAATGTCGCTGCTCGCTTTCAATTCCAACATCTATTTTAAGGAAAACGGCTTCGGTATGGTAGCTTCTCCGGCCTTTCGGGGTACTAACGCCTCGCATACGGCTGTTATCTGGAACGGGATCAATGTTAATTCCCCGTTGAACGGACAGGTGGATTTCAATACTATAAATCCCATTAACTACAGTTCGGTAGACATCCGTAGCGGCGGGGGAAGTGTTCAGTTTGGTACCGGCGCTATCGGTGGCAGCGTGCATTTGAACAATGAACTTCGTTTCGAAAACCATTTTGACCATCAGGTTATGATCGGGTACGGCGGTTTCGACACCAAAAAAGTAAACTTCTCCCAAAATTTCGGAAACAGAAAATGGTCGCACAGTTTCGGGCTCAATTACACGGCATCGGACAACGATTTTAAGTATCTAGAAACCGAGCAATTCAACCAAAATGGCGAATTCCATAATATTACCCTGAATTTTAACTCCGGATATATATTTTCCGACAAAAATGTGCAGCGTCTATATCACCAAAGCTTTATCGGAGATCGAAATCTTTCCGGTAATCTGGTGACGCAGGGCAGGAGCCGATATGAAGATGACCACTATCGCACACAACTGGAATGGGTTGGATTGGGCAAAAAGTCTACCTCAAAACTAAAATTGGCCCATCTTTACGAAGGTTTTAAGTATTTTGGGAACAAGGATTCCGGTAATTTTTCCAAAGGAAAGGTCACCACTTTATTGGCGCGGTATTCCTATGACCTTGAACTCTCTGATGCCTTTCGGTTGAACTCCTATCTAGAATATGATCATTACCGGGGCAACGGCAGCAGTTTTGGAAATCCACAGCGCAACGATATGTCTTTGACGGTCTTGGTAAAACATAAGGTTCTAAAGGATTTGGTCTATAATTTCGGAGTTCGAAAGGATTTTTCCTCCGATTTTTCAAGTCCCCTTGTTTTTTCCTTGGATGGAAAATATAGGGTAGCGGGGCACTACGGTCTACAACTAAGCGCTTCCCGCAATTTCAGGATGCCTACCTTCAACGACCTCTATTGGAAGCCCGGTGGCAGCCTTGACCTGGTGCCCGAAAGTTCTTACCAAATCGATTTGGGGCAGGTTTTGGAATTCGGGGCAGCGAGCTTCAACCTGAACGGATACTATATCGCTACCGATGATATGATCCGATGGCTTCCTGATACTTCGGGCATCTGGTCTCCCTCTAACATAGACGAGGTCCGTATTTATGGCTTGGAAGGCGAATTCGCGCTGATCTATCCCATCCAAAAAAAACAACACATCGAAATAAAGACGAACTATGCCTATACCGTTTCCGAAGATAAGGCCACCCGTGAGCAGCTGATCTATGTCCCGTTTCATCGGACGAACGCTTCCATCGCATATAATTTGTCACAATTAGGCCTTTTTTATCAGCACTTGTACAACGGTCCGGTATCCATAATCGGGGGCGAGCTCGAAGGCTATCAGGTGGCCAATGCCGGTATAACCTATTCGCCACAATCGAAAGGAAAATTACAGTACAGTCTTGGCTTGACCCTGAACAATCTTTTCAATACCTATTACGAAAATGTGGCCCTGCGGCCCATGCCCAATAGAAATATTCAAACCCAATTACTTCTAAATTTTTAAAACGATGCGATTAAATCAATTGATTTTGACCACGGCCGCGGCCACATTTTTATTGATCGGATGTAATAATGATGATGGCGGACCGATCTTGCCTGAAACCGGTACCGATTCTCCGGTATATGAAAATGGTATTATTGTAGTGAACGAAGGTGGATTTATGAACGGAAATGCATCCGTAAGCTTCTTGTCCGATGATTCGGGTGAACTGACGAATGACATTTTTAGTATTGCCAATGGAGTAGATGCTTGGGGCGATACCGCACAAAGTATGGCTTTTGATGGCGAGACCGGATATATCGTGGTGAACGGGTCTCAAAAAGTCGAGGTGGTCGACCGGTATACTTTCGAATCCATGGCCACGATTGGAGGTGCTGATTTTACGGACTTTTTAAACCCCCGTTACATGGCCATCGCCAATGGAAAAGGCTATGTGACCAATTGGGGCGACGGTTCGGATCCTTCGGACGATTTCGTTGCCGTAATCAATTTGGAAACCAATATCGTAGAAAGAAAAATTCCGGTTGGAGAAGGTCCCGAGCGTTTGCTGGTCAAGGACAATACGCTCTACGTCGCCATGTTGGGTGGATTCAACTTCAACAATAGCGTTGCCGTAATCGACACGACTTCAGATACCGTAACCGACTCCATTATGGTCGGTGAGGGCCCCAATTCGCTGCAATTTGATGCCGATGGCAATCTGTGGGTACTTTCCGGTGGAAAGCCTGCCTATACGGAAGACCAAACCGCTGGACGGCTGGATAAAATCGATACGGCCAGCAACGCTGTGACCAAGTCCTTTAGTTTTTTGCCGACCGAACATCCCGAATATTTGTCTTATGAAGACGGTAGTTTATATTACAATGTAGCAGGAGGTATTTTCAAGATGGATGTTTCGAGTACTGTATTGCCCGAGAAAGCAGCGATTACCGGAACCAATTTTTACGATATGGCCGTCAACGATGGAAAACTCTACGGAACGGATGCCAAGGATTTTGCCAGCAACGGAACCTTGGAAATATATGGGTTATCCGATAATTTCCGTATCACCACCAAGGAAGTCGGCATCAATCCCGGTGCGATTTATTTCAATGGTTCCGCAGAAAAATAGTCAAGTTTACAGCAGCTCAACATGGGTGGATGGGTGCATCTAAAATCTATTTAATAACGGGCAAATCCGTAACATACATATTGTCGCCGATCGGGGTATGCAGTTTAGAACTGGTAATGGTCTCCATAGGCAAGGCTACTGAAAAATCCATTTTGGCGGAGACGGTTCCTGTGATTTCTTGAATGGCCTTGGCCAAAAGAGGCTCGTTTAAATCACCGAAAACACTTAAGTTGGACAAATCTTCCCTTAATGGGATATCAGGTTCAAGTCCTTCTGTGTAATCGGAGAATCCGTCCGCATTTTCATTGCGTCCCAATAGGGGCTGTATGGCCCATCGATTATCGGATTTTATTTTGGCTACCCGCTTTGCGCTGTAGAGGTAGTTGTTATCCCGATCATCGACCATAGTAACCGAAAATTCATTTTTCCCTCGTGTCTTCTCACCAATCTGCACGACATCCATATAGGGTTCGAGGCCATTAATGACCAATTCGCTGGCAGATGCCGAACCTTGAGTGGTCAGAACATATACCTTTTTAAGATTCAGGGTGTTTATTGGGGTTCCTTTACCTGTTTTATCCGCAAAATAGTCTTGCACATCGGTATTCTGATCTTTCAGGATTTTTTGATACTTATCATTGTATCGGGCTTTTAGGAAAACGTCTTTGGTGTTTGTTCCGTAGATCATACTTGAAAGCAATCGTGCGGTATTTACCGAACCACCGGGATTATAGCGCATGTCCAAAACCAGATCGGTTACGCCGCCGGTTTTAAATCGACCGAAAACCTCATTTAATTGTTCGTCAAATTCGTTGGTAAAACCATTATAGACCAGATAGCCTATTTTTGTTCCGTTGGTCTCTATGATTTCGTCGAGAAAAATAGGATTTTCTTGTAAGTCCTTCTGTTTTGTCAGGGTAATTTCTTCTCCGTTGGGTACCGGCCTATTATCTACAAGGGTAGCCATATTCAGGGTGTAGGTGTCGCTGCTACCAAAAAGCAGACCTCGATAGTTAGCTTCGGTCAGGGTAGAACCGTTAACCCCTGTAAAAAGATCTCCACGTTGAATAGGTTTTGCAGCGGCATCGGAATTGGGAATGATATAGCGTACATAACCGACGATATCATCGCTATCAGGAATACGCACTAGGCCGAATTCCATTCCGTTGCTTTTAGAAATACCCGAAAGGGATTGTGTCAGCTCTACATAATCGTCGTTGTAAAAACTAAAGCGGTCTTCGGAAAAAAGCAATTTGTTATCAAAAAAATTGCCGGGGTCTTCTTCGGAGGCTAAAAATTCGGTATACATTTCCGAGCCTTCAGGTGTATTGGGAAATCGGTTATCCGCCAGGTTTTCCACATCGGCCTGCCAGAAATACCAGAAGTTCATGGCCTTCCACATAAAATTTTGAACCTGTACTCCTGCATCAGGGTCGGGCTCGACCGTATCGGGTAGGTATATATCGTCTTCCGTTACACAGGATGCTAACAAGAAAAGGCACAGGAATGCGCCCGTTTTAAAATACTTGATCATGGCTTTTTCGATGATTAGTTATGTTTTTAAGATGAACGGTTATTCTTCCTCAAGGGTACAACGCAAAAAAAGCTATGTTATTTTCAAGATTGCACCAAAATGGGATAATGTCAAAAGACAATCCGTGTTAATGGTATCTTTAGTAGCTGCAATATCGTTATCACAAAGCTAATGTATCGGTTTAATACCCAAATCTTTGTCCAAAAACATATTATCCTTTAACGGGGTAAACATTTGTGAACCCGTAAAGGCGTCTATAGGCATCTTTACAGAAAAATCATTTTTTGCCGAAGCACTGCCCGTGATTTCTAGAATAGCCCTTGCCAAAAGGGGTTCATCTGGATTACCGAGAACTCCCAAATCCTCTAAATCCTCTCTCAAGGGTATGTCCGGCACCAGCCCCTCAGTATACTCAAAAAATCCATCGGCATTTTCGTTTCGGCCAACTAAAGGTTGTATTGCCCAACTGTTATTCGGATTAATTTGGTTTTCCCTGTTTGAACTATAGACCCAAGGCCCGTTGGGATTATCGGGATCATCTACGAAGGTCAGTGAAAATTCATTTTTGCCGGTTGTGGTTTCCCCAATATGTATTACATCAACGTAAGGTGCGAGTCCGTTGATGACCAATTCACTAGCGGAGGCTGAACTATTTGTGGCCAATACATATACTTTGGAAAGACTAAGCGTATTGACCGGTGTACCCGCATCAGTGAAATCGGCAAATGTATCGACCAATTGGTTCTCGTTCAAAAGTGATTGAATTCGGGCGTTCCATCTTTGTTTAATAAAAAGGTTCGTAGTATCCGTACTGTGTACCATACTTGAAAGAAGTCTTGCTGAATTTACAGAGCCCCCGGGGTTGTATCGCATGTCCAATACCAAGTCCGTTACACCACCATCCCTGAAACGACCGAAGACATCGTTCAACTCTTCGTCATATTCATTGAGAAACTGATTGTACATTAAATAACCGACTTTTGAACTTCCTATATTCAAAATTGTATCTAACAAAATAGGATTTTCGGCAAAATTTGAAATTTTGGTCAAGTTGACTTCCTGATTATTTGGGGTTATCTCATCATCAACAATATCCGCCATATTCAGTGTATACGAATCACTATTAGGCCCGAACAACAGATCAAAATTATTATTTTCCAAATTGTTTCTATCCGAAAAAAGCTTTTCCCCATTGACTCCTATAAAGATGTCCCCTCTTTTTATATCCTTTGTAGCAGCATCGGAATTGGCCGCTATGTATCTGACATAAGCGAACACATCATTGCCGTCACCGTAACGCACTAATCCAAATTCCATACCGTTACTTTTCGAAATACCGGCTAAAGACTGGGTGAGCTCTACATAGTCATCCGAGAAAAAGGTAAATCGGTCTTCGGAAAAACGTAATTTGTTATTAAAAAATTCAGCTGGGTCGTTCTCTGACGCCAAAAAATCTATGTATTCAGAATCTTCTAGACTGTCGAACTTACTATCGGATAAATTGGGTACATTTTCCTGCCAAAAATACCAAAAGTTCAACGTTTGCCACATAAAATCCTGAACAGGGTAATCTTCTGCGGTTTTTGGCTCTTCCTGCTCTGGTTCAACAACTGGAACAATATCATCATCATTGGAACAGTTCGTCAAAAACAGCCCAATGGCAATAAACAATAAAAGAAATTTTGGATACTTGTTCATAGCGGAATAGTATTGAGGGATTATGTAATGCTACATCCCCAAATCAAGTATCGTTCCAAAGAAAAGAAAATGACCTATTAATCGGGGGATTGCATGGATTTATTATATCCTAATATACGTAAGCATTTAGTATAAGGTTGCCTAAAATACTTACATTTCAGGGAAATTAAAATTAATTGTAACAAAATTCGTTGTACTTCGTCTTCCTTTTGTAGAACGCTCACATCAATCAAAGAACAATCAGCCGCACCTCAAAATGCAACAAACGGAATTTCTGAATATTGTAATGCCTTTTAAGGACAAGTTGTTTCGACTGGCCAAACGTTTGCTGGTATCAAGGGAAGAAGCAGAGGACGCTACACAGGAAATCCTTTTAAAGCTATGGTCGAAAAACAAAAAAATGGAAGGGTATGATAATGTAGAGGCGTTCGCCATGACCATGACCAAGAATTTTTGTCTCGACCGTTTAAAGTCCAGACAGGCAGGAAACCTGAAGTTGGTACACAGCAATTATACGGACAATGATAGCTCGCTGGATAAAAAACTGGAAGCTACCGATAGCGCCTCCTGGGTGCAGAAAATTATGGAGGAACTGCCCGAACAGCAAAAAATGGTATTACAATTGCGAGATGTGGAGCAGTATGAATACGATGAAATATCGGAAATGCTTGAAATGAAGCCTACAGCAGTGCGCGTAGCCTTATCCCGGGCAAGGAAAACGGTCAGGGAACAACTGATAAAAAAACATAACTATGGAATCGGATAAAATAGAAAGATTGCTGGAAAAGTATTTCGAGGCCACCACAACGGCATCCGAAGAAGCGACTTTGCGGGCTTATTTTTCCCAAGATACCGTCGCGGAACACCTTGAGCAGTATGCTCCGATGTTCCAGTATTTTTCCAAAGAAAAAGCAGAACGGTTTACGAAAGAGGTGTTGAAACCAAAGACTGGTACATCCCGAAAAATTTGGTACTCTTGGGTTTCCGCCGCGGCCGTCATATTGCTTTTGGTCGGGGTTTATTTCAACACATCTTCGGCTTCAAATACATTAGAGGACGAGTATACGCAAGCGGAAATTGCGGCGGCTCAAGAGGCATTATCCCTACTCTCCATTAATTTCAGTAAGGGAGCGGGACAAATAGTACACTTAGAAGAATTTGAAAAAAACACGAACCGTTTTTTGGATAACGGACAAAAATCACCTTAATAATTAACTAGCAAACGCG
>NZ_JBGTHY010000454.1:0-11004 GCF_041745955.1 Pricia sp. | reverse complement strand
GAAGAAAGCGAACAATACGACCAAAAAGGATTCACTTAAAAATTGGTATATCAATTGGTTCCGTTGCGAACCGATCGATTTTCGAATTCCCACCTCTTTAGCCCTTTTTTCCGATCTCGCCGTACTCAGGTTCATAAAGTTTATACAGGCCAAAAGCAATACAAACGTCCCGATAATTCCAAAGAGCCATACATATTTTATCCTTCCCCCTGACTGTTTTCCATTCTCGAAATTACCACGCAAGTACCATTCTTTCATGGGAAAGAGAAACAATTGCGGATCGAATTCGGCAGTATCCTCGTTCAGATTCTTCTTTACATCCTTGATGGTGGCGGATACTTTTTCCATAGTCGTATTATCCGCAATTTGCACGAACATTTGGAAAGAGTTGTTGCCCCACTGATCTTCAGCGTTTTTCATCCACTCCTGTCTGGTAAGCAATTTATCCCAAGACATCAAAAACTGGGCATCGTTAAAGGAATTATTAAAGGGAATATCCTCATATACGGCACTCACCATAACATCGTACTGGTTGTTCACCTCCACGGTCTTACCAATGGGTTCCTCATCACCGAAAAGTGCGTGGGCCACAGATTCGGAAAGCATAACAGAATTCAGCTCACGTAATCCGTCTTTCTCCCCTTTCAAAATTTTTAAATCCAACATTTCCGGTGCTTCCCGCTGTATGAAATTACCCGTTTTTGATAGGCTTTTATCCTGATATTTCAGGTATCTGGAATTGTTCCATGATGACATAACGAGATGTTTGAAATTATCGCCATAACCGTCCCTCAAGGCCTTCTCCAACGGTCTTGGTATGGCAGGTCCTGTGTCCGTGTTCCCATTGAACGTCTGCGATTGAAAGACCTGTGCGATCCTGTCCTTTTTAGAAAAATAATCGTTGTTGGACAGTTCGTCCTGGATCCAAAGTCCTATAATCAAGGTCACGGCCATCCCTAGGGCAAGTCCACCAATATTGATTGCCGAATAGCCTTTGTTCTTATGGAGGTTCCTCCAAGCGATTTTTAGATAGTTTTTGAACATAGTTCTTGTTTTTGAGACCCTTAAAGTTTCGAAAACCTTAGGGGTATTGTTCGTTTTATTCTGTTCGCAGGCTTTTTACGGGATTGTCATTAGCCGCCTTAAGCGCTTGAAAGCTAATGGTTATCATCGCTATCACTATGGCCAGCATCCCCGACAGGGCAAAGGTCCACCAGCCGATAGTAATCCGGTAGGCAAATTGCACTAACCAATCGTTCATAGCGTACCAAGCTATGGGGACAGCGAGTGCGATGGACAACGTAATCAGTTTTAAAAAATCAGAGGATAACAATTTTAGAATTCCGAATGATGAGGATCCCAACACTTTACGAATGCCAATTTCTTTTGTTCTCATTTCGGTATTGAAGGCTGCAAGACCAAATAGGCCTAGACAGGAAATAAAAATAGCAAGGAAGGCGAAATATTTGGAGAGGCTTAGAATACGCTGTTCGTTGAGATATTGTGCATTTATGGATTGATCTTGAAAAGCAAAATTAAAAGTATAGCCCGGGTTGAAGTCGCTATAGACCTTCTTGATACTTTCAATAGTCTTTACTTCCGAGCCAGGTCGTATTCTGACCATTGCCAGATCTAGATTTTCGGGATTGTACCTAAAAACCACAGGGGAAATAGGTTGCATCACAGAGGCTGTATGAAAATTTTTCATGACCCCTAAAATGGTTTTATCCTCGCCCCATAGCTGTATTTTCTTTCCGATTGGATCCGTTAATCCCATAAGCCTTACGGCTTCCTCGTTCAGTACGAGATACGATTCGGGGGATCCGAGATCTTTGGTAAACGCATCGCCTTTTGCCATTTCTATGTTCAATGTCTGAATTAAATTCTCATCTACACGGCGAAGTACGAAATCGATCTCCAAGTTTTCCGCTTTCCCGGGCCATTCTATGCCATAGGTAGAAGAGCCGCCGTCTTCCCTGATCAGGGATTCGCTTAGCCCGCCCACACTTTCGACACCTTCAATATTCTCGATCTGGTCGAATAAAAGCGGGGCATTTTCGTACGCCTTTCCTTCGAGATCAAAATGAACCATATTTTTCTTTTGGTATCCCATGGGTTTGGTCAGGGCAAAATCGACCTGATCGTTAATGATCAATACTGAGATGATCAACACCAAAGAGGCCATAAATTGAAACACTACTAATCCCTTTCGGGCAACCAATTCCGACCCTTTGCTTTGAAATTTACCTTTTAAAGTGGTGAGGGGACTGAAACCGGAGAGATAAAACGCAGGGTAGCTTCCCGATAGTAATCCTGTTATTAGGGTAGCCAAAAGAAGTATTGACAAGTGTTGGAAAATCAAATGTATTCCCAGTTCCTTTCCGGTAATAAAATTAAAGACCGGTATAAGCAGTATGACCAGTATTACGGCCAAAAGCAATGAAAGAAAGGTTATAAAAAGGGATTCGGTCAGAAATTGGACCACGAGATTTTTTTTGGTACTGCCCACGGTCTTTTTAATCCCTATTTCCTTAAATCTTCGGGAGACCCTTGCGGTAGAAAGGTTCATGAAATTGATGCAGGCAATAAGCAAGACCAGTAATGCAACAAACGAAAATAGCTTTACGTAGGTAATTCTTCCCCCTGTCTGCACTCCGTTTTCATAGGTTCCCTTTAGATAGGCATCCGAGAATTTTCTGGTAAAAAGACGGAACGTACTGTACTCATTATATTTATTTATAAATCGTTCGATTTTCGAATTAAAGGCAGCAATATCGACATTTGGTTTAAGCAGTACATAGGTACTTGGGCCTTCATTGGTCCACAATTGGCCATTGGTCCAGATATCTTCCAACAGTTTTTGCTTTGTGGCTACAAAATTGAATTGCAGGGTTGAATTGGTAGGCAAATTTTTGAACACTCCCGTTACCTTTGCCGATTGTTCGTTTCCAAACAAATTATAGTCCACTTGCCGGTTCATGGCGTTCTCGACCGATCCGAACAATTTTATGGCAAAACTTTCTGAAACTACAACGGCATCCTTATCGGACAATACTTGGGCTGCGTTGCCACGGACTAACGGAAAAGTAAAAGCATCAAAAAAGGTTTTGCTTGCAAAGATTCCACCTGCTTTAAACAAATTTTCTTCATTTTTAAAGGTAATACCCATCCCTTCTTTTTCGAGATCCATAACGGTAATGGCATGCTTCACTTCGGGCAGGTCTTTCTCCATGGCCGCCGAAAGCGGCCCCTGTGTTCCGTCAAGTGTTCTTATCATACCGTTTTCTTCACTCTTCATCAATACTTGATAGAGGTTCGGCTCATTGACATGAAACTTGTCTACTAAAACCTCATCGGAGACCCAAAAATAGATAAGGAAGGCACTGGCCATTCCGGTAGACAGGCCTAAAATGTTGATCAATGAGAACAGCGGGTTTCTTTTGAGATTCCGCCAAGCGATTTTTAGGTGATTTTTTAGCATGATATTCGTTTTATAATATTTACCCACAAGGCATTTTCGACCTTGTAGGTTTGGTTCAGCAGTCTAGTTTAGACCCGTATCTACGAGGTTGCTTACGCGACAATACACTTCGACTGCGCTCAGTGCAACGCCTTGCAGGTCTTTTGTCATTCTGTCCGTAAACTTTTAACCGGGTTGGCCATCGCCGCCTTTATGGCCTGGGAGCTGACGGTCACTAAAGCGATTACAACCGCAATTCCTCCGGAGAGCAAAAACATCCACCACTTCAGTTCTATACGGTAGGCAAAATCCTGTAACCATCTGTCCATGGCGAACCAAGCGATGGGAAAGGCGATAAGGGCCGCGATGGCGACCAGCTTGCCGAAATCTTTGCTCAGCATTACCGTTACCGAGCTTATGGAAGCCCCTAACACTTTTCGTACGCCGATTTCCTTTTTGCGCTGTGCGGCAATAAAGATTACGAGGCCAAACAAACCGAGGCATGAAATGACAAAGGCCAGAACTGTAAAGATTAAGGCTAATTTTTCCTGTTTTTGTTCGGCTATGTATTGTTGGTTGTAATTGTCATCGAGAAAATGGAAATCCGATTGATTTTCGGGATCGAATTTTTCGTACGTGTTTTTCACAAAGGCCATACCGGCCACCGCTTGGCCTTTGGCGATTTTTACATACAGATTGTCCCGCTCCGCATCCTCTGGGGGCATCAGCATTACCATGGGCTCGATTTTATGTTGTAGCGAGGTGGAATGAAAATCTTTGACCACCCCGATAACTTTTCGATAGACGGTGCTGTCATTTCTTGTTTTGTACTGGATTTTTTTACCGATGGCATCCGAATAGCCCAGTGACTCCATTAGGGTTTCGTTGATGATTACGGCAGCATCCTTGTCCGTTGCCATATCCTTGGAAAAATTCCTTCCCTGTAGGAGTTGCATATCGGTGGTCGATAAGAAATCTTCATCCACAGTTAGGTAATTTGCCAGCTGCGTTTTTTCCAGCATTTTTCCGGCCATCTCAAAATAGAAACCAAATTTACCTATGTAGCTATTGCCGAGAGGATTGCTCGCCGTTGCAGCACTTTCCACTAGCGGACTTTGTAGGAGTGCCTCTTTCAACGCCGGTATTTCGCTGCGGACTTTCATATTATCGATATGGGATATCAATACCTGCTCTTTGTCAAAACCCAGATTTTTCATTGATACGAACTGCATTTGCCTGTATATAACGTAAGATCCGCTGATCAGGCAAACCGTAATCACAAACTGGAGGACCACCAGCGATTTTCGGAAGACAACGCTGGTTTGCATATTGCCCAGCTGCCCTTTCAGGGATGGTATCATTTTGAACCGTGTCAAAAACATGGCGGGATAACTGCCGCTAAGGATTCCCGTAAACAAGGTAAAAGCGATAATTGCGCCTACGGTATTCATTATGCCAAAACGCCAAAGACCCAGATCTTTTTCTGCGAGTTCATTAAAAGCCGGCAATGCTAATTGAACCAGAACAAAGGCAATTACGGCAGCGATAAAAGTGACGAGCAAGGCTTCGGATATAAATAAGCGGATCAGATGATTTGTTCCGGAGCCCACTACTTTTCGTATCCCGATTTCCTTGACCCGCATGGCAGAGCGCGCCGTGGAAAGGTTCATATTATTGATTATCGCAATCAACAATACGAGCAGGCCGATCACAATAAAAACGTAGACACGGCCCATGCTTCCATTACTCCCCATTTCATAGTCCAGATCCGAATTCAAATGGATATCGGTTAGCGGCTGCAGTTCTATCTCAAAGTCCGCAACCCCCATTTGTTGGGCAATATCTTTTTCAAGGGGATGCAGTTTGTTTTCGAAGGATGTGATATCCGTCCCTTTCTTCAACAGTACATAGGTATAAAGAAAACTATCGTTCCAATTTTCACTTTTTAGATCATCCTTTTCAAAGGAGCGGATGCCACTGAACTGCAAGTGCGAATTTTGGGGCATATCGGCTATGACACCGGTAACGGTATTGGGATGTTTTCCGCTGCCCATGGCAATGGTCTTATTGATTGCCCGCGAAGCATCACCAAAAAGTTTAAGCGCCAAGCTTTCCGTAATCACAATGGATTCCGGCTGGGCCAGTGCGATATCCGGGTCACCGTATAAAAAGAGATAGTCGAATAGGTTAAAGAAGGAGCTTTCAGCGTAACAGATATCATCCTGTTTCATGGTCTTATCTTCGAACTGTAGCAGCCCGCCGCCTTCGGTGCCGATCCGGACCGTACCCTCCACCTCCGGAAAGTCATTTTTGAAAGTTGGTGCGTAGAGTGGTGCCGTAATGGCCATTTTAAAGTTTCCGCCATCCCAATTCGCGTGTTGGGAGATTCGGTAGATACGGTCGGCCTTGGAAAATGATTGCTCATAACTGAGTTCATCGGCAACATATAAAGCGATCAACCAAAAGGCCGCAAGCCCAATGGCAATGCCACCGATGTTTAAGGAGCTGTAGCCTTTGTTGCGTATAATGTTTCGCCAGGCGATTTTTAGGTTGTTTTTTAGCATCACTATATTTTTTGTCATTCCCGCGAAGGCTGGAATGTGTTAAACTTACTTGCTTATTTCTTTAACCCGAAAGGTCTTCTTCCCATGGTAGACGGGCTTTTCTACCATATGGGTCCGGTTCAACATTTTTGTTGAGACCTATCAGGAGGCCTCCTGCGTCGGCAACACCTTGCAGATCTTTTGTCACTCCGCCCGCAAACTTTTTACGGGGTTGGTCAATGCGGCTTTTATCGCATGGAAACTTACTGTTATCAAGGTAATCGCAATCAATACCAGTGCGGATAAAAGAAAGGTCGAAACCCTTAGATCCGTTTTATAGGGAAATACCTCTAACCATTTGTCCATAAATAAATAGGCTATGGGAAATGCCATTAGGCAGGAAATACCGATTAATGCCATAAAACTTCTGGCAATAAGAAAAACGATGTTGGAAACCTTCGCTCCCACCACTTTTCGGATACTGATTTCCTTGCGTCGCTGTTGTGTGGTAAAAGCGACAAGGCTTAACAGTCCGAGGCAGGAAATAAGAATGGTCAAAGCCGAGAACGCCGTGAAAATCTGTCCCCTTTTTTGATCGGCGCTATATTGCGAATTGAAATCTTGGTCCAGAAAATTGTATTGAAACGGAGTATCGGGAAAAATCTTTTGCCAGGCACCTTCCAACTCTGAAACAGTTCTCGATATATTTCCACCGGTTATTTTGGCCTGAAGGCCGGAAGCGTTGGGCCGGTAAACCAGAAGTAAAGGTTCTATAGCGTTGTATAATGATTTTTGATTGAAGTCTTTGACCACTCCGATAACCTCGAGTTCGAAATCACCACCGGGATTTGTGATCTTCTTACCAAGGGCATTGTCCCAACCCATGGCCTTTACCATGGTCTCGTTCACGATCAAATTATTAAGGGTATCTGCCGGTATGTCCGCAGAGAAGTTTCTTCCCTCGATCACTTTTATCCCAAGTGTATTAAAATAATCTTCATCAATGCCATAGACATCGACCCCTTTTTCAATAAACCCATTTTCTGTCTGCACCCTGAATAAATTAAAATTGATGCTTTTGCCGGGTGTCGCTTCCGAAATGCTAGCGGTGGCAATATCCGGGCGTTTTAGTATTTCGCTTTTATAGTTCCCTAATTTGCCATCGGTATTTTGCATGGGATCTATTTCTATGGAAATGATCTGCTCCGAGTTGAATCCCAGATCTTTGTCCCGCATAAAATTTAACTGGTTATAGACCACCATGGTGCAGATCAGCATGACCATTGAAATCGTAAATTGTGTGGTCACAAGTGCCTTCCTCAGCATCGAATTGCTCGATGCTTTTGCCAATTTACCTTTGAGCACCGCAATTGCATTAGTGCTAGTTAAATAGATAGCCGGGTAGCTGCCGCCCAAAAGTCCTACTAAAACAACGACCCCCGCAAGAATATACAGGATGTTAGATTCAAAAAGCGATTCCAAGGTAATTGCCTTTCCCGAGAGAGTGTTGAAATAGGGCAATAATAAAATAACGATCAATACGCTCAAAATGGTCGCAATGGCGGTCACCAATACCGATTCCAATAAAAATTGTTTGATAAGCTGGGAACGCGACGACCCGACTACTTTTCGGATACCGATTTCCTTCGCCCTTCCGGCAGCCCTTGCCGTGGTCAGGTTCATGTAGTTGATACTGGCAATGATCAACATAAACAACGCTACGATCGAAAAGATGTAGATATACGACATGCTACCGGTTTCTTCCGGTTCGTTATCCAAATCGGATTTTAAATGAATGGAAGTGACCGGGATTAGCCCATACTTTATTTTTACATTGTACTGTTCGAATATTTCGGCCATATGGGCATCGTAAAGCGGAAGCATCTTAGCCACCAAATCTTTGGCGTTGGAATTCGGCTTCAAAAGTACATAGGTATAGAAATTTCCGAATTGGCCCCAGTTATCGCCAAAATCTTTGGGCAACGTGCTAGAAGAAATAAAAGCTTCCGCCTTGAAATGCGAGTTACCCGGCATATCGGCAATGACTCCGGTTATTTCAAAAAGTTCATCCCTACTATTTTTAAAGGATCGACCAACAACGCTTGAGCTGCCAAAGTATTTTTTGGCCATTGATTCGGTCAATACAATGGAATTCGGTTCGACCAAGGCCGTTGATGATACTCCTTCTTTAAAGGGAAACGTGAATACGTCGAATAGGTTTTTATCGGCATAGTAGATCTTACCTTCCGAGAACTGTTTTTCCCCGACTTTGTAATAAAGCTCGTCTCCCAGAACAATCCTGACCGCCTGCTCGACTTCGGGGAAGTCCTTTTGAAGCACCGGTCCCAAAGGATACTGCGTATTGGCCGTTTTCATTTCCCGTTCCGGTTCCTGAATGAATGTGGATACCCTATAGATGCGTTCTGCATTTTCGTTGTAGCGGTCATAGCTCAGTTCATCCAAGACATACAAGATCAAGAAAAGGCTACAGGTGATGCCTATTGCTAATCCCAAGATATTTAAAAGGCTGTATTCTTTGTCCTTACAGAGGGTTCGCCAGGCGATTTTTAGATAGTTTTTGAACATGGGTCCTTATATTTTCTGAAATGATTTATTTAAAAATGTCCTTCCCTGCTTTTATATCATTGATCACACCATCGATATAGGATAGATACATTGGATCCGTTGTATTTTTCTTGGCGGATTCGCAATATTTCAAGGCTTTGTTTCTATCCCCGAGACAGTAATAACCGCTTACCATCCCTAAATGGGCAGTGACGTCATCGTGATTTTTAGGTTTTCTACACTTTCCTCAAGATTTTCTAAAGGGACATCTACCCGCAAGGCATCCTCTTTTTCATCGTAATAGAAACTACCCCAAGCCGTATTGAATTTTGAAAAAATCAAGGTCGCTTTTTCTGGTCCCATCGCAATGAAGAATCCGTATTTGCCTTTGGCCAAGGACTTTCCCTCAATAGTAACATCCGTAGAAAATTCAATCGTGGTGTTTTCGTTGGCTCCTGCACGCCAAGGTGCTGCTTTGCTGGTTCCGTAGCCCAAATCGGAAAATCCGTAATGCACCAACTGCCCCCAAATTTTTCCTTCACGACCATTTACGGCAGGTCGGGAATAGGAAATCTTTACTTCGGTGATACCGATATACTCGGAAACCGTGGCCTTCTTGTTACCATCTGGGGGTAAGGTTATTTGTCCGTTTACGGCAATTGCGACAAAAGCAAATAGGAGTGTAGCGAGCAATTTATTTTTCATGGTGTTGGTTTTACGTTTTTCTTGTTCTATTTTTAATTCATTCACTTCTCAAACACTTCTCAAACACTTCTCAAATAATCTGCGGATTCGTTTTTTATTGATAGTCTATTCCTCCATTAACCCATCGACCGGATTTTTATTTGCGGCTCTAATTGCCTGACTGCCGACGGTCACCATAGCAACAAATAGCGCTAATAATCCCGCCCCTAGGAAATACCAGAAATTCAAGTCGATCCGATAGGCAGAGCCCGAGAGCCAATTGCTCGATAACCAATAAGCGAGTGGGAGTGCAATGAAAACCGATAGGATAACAAGTTTAGCGAACTCACTGGAAAGCATAACCGTGACCTGGGTTGCGGTCTGCCCCAATACTTTTCGGATGCTGATTTCCTTTCTACGCCGTTCTGCGGTATAAATTGCCAGTCCCAAAAGTCCCAAACAAGAAATTAGTATCGCAAGACCTGCAAAATATTTGGATAATATCGCGACCCTGTTTTCCGATTCGTACAAGGCCTGAAAATCAGTGTCCAAAAATTTATAGTCGAAAGCGTATCCCGGATTGAATTCCCCGTAGATCTCCTTTAACTGGGCCAAGGTCTCCCTTTCACTTCCCGCTTCTAGTTTTGCCATAAACAAAAAAGTCTTATCATCGGGAACCAACCGGAAGAATATTGGCCGAATGGTCTCTCGAAAGGATTGAAAATGAAAATCCCTTACTATGCCGACTATCTGACGGTCTTCACCCCACAATTGAACCGTTTTGCCTACTGGATCTTCCAGACCCATGGCCTTTACTGCCGTTTCATTAAAAAGGATGGCATTGGTACTATCCGATGCAAACGCCCTCGAAAAACTCCTGCCTTGCGACACTTCGATATCAAGGGTTTCTATTAGACCGACGCTGGTGCCCATATCCGTAAATTCTATGGTATTTCCTTCTCCTTGTCCGGGCCATCTTACCCCGCTAGTGTTGTTCATTTGTGTGCCAACAAAATTTTGGACGGCGGTGGTCGCGTTCAAAACCCCCGGAATTGCATTTACTTTTTCCAAGAAAGCCTCCGAGTTTGATTGCAGTGGTCCTTCCTTTTGAAAATAGATGACATTATTCTTTTCCATTCCCAAATTCTTCGACTGTACAAAATCAATTTGTTTATGGACCACCAAAACAGCCACTATCAATAGTATGGAAAGTCCAAATTGAAATACCACCAGACCTTTGCTTACCCAAACCTCACTTGTGGCACTTTTCAATTTTCCTTTTAAGATGGCCACGGGGTTAAAGCGCGACAGATGAAGTGCCGGATAGCTTCCGGCCACTAGTCCCGTAAAGAGAACGGTCAGTACTATTATTGACACGGTCAAGAAATCCGGTACCACCGATAGCGTTTTGCCCGTAATCGCATTAAATTGCGGTAAAATGGCCATCATCATCAAAAGGGCAACGCATAATGAAAAGAAGGCGGTTAGAACGGCCTCGCCAAAATATTGCCAGATCAAGGTGCTGCGTTTTGATCCCAAGGCTTTTTTGATTCCTATTTCCTTTAACCGTCTAGTGGCGTTCGCGGTGGAAAGGTTCATGAAATTGATGCAGGCAATAATCAATATAAATAACGCTATGGCCG
The DNA here is from genome assembly GCF_041745955.1 of Pricia sp. NCBI lineage: Bacteria > Pseudomonadati > Bacteroidota > Flavobacteriia > Flavobacteriales > Flavobacteriaceae > Pricia > Pricia sp. The sequence goes on along the minus strand of NZ_JBGTHY010000454.1, from coordinate 109 downwards.
AAAACAGGTATACATATTCAATTCGGCCGCCCGCAACTTTTCCATTTTCAAAATTGCCATATAAGTAATTGGTCGAGTATTGTTTTAGAAAGAGGTCGGCCTCCACATT
>NZ_JBGTHY010000453.1:0-9439 GCF_041745955.1 Pricia sp. | reverse complement strand
CTTCTCCCCTTTGATATAGGTAGGTGCGAAACCAAAACCCAAGATGGTGAACTGCACAGGCTTCCTTACGCCACTTTTCTCTCGGTTTGTCGTCAGTTTAAGTTTTGTCTTTAGGTACTTTGAGATTGCTCCCATCGTTGCCGTTGCATCACTTCTTCGTCTGGTATAAATACTGAAATCAGCAGCATAGCTGATTTTGCGTAACGAGCCATACACAAGAACGTTGAAAGTTCAAATAAACGATGAAAATTGGCTAAAAAAAGAACTCAACATATCATACAAGAGGATGAAGTTGAAATCGGACCATTTCAACTCCTTTTAATGTTTGGTGATTCCCGGGAAGAAGACATCCATCTTTTTACGCACTCCTTCTTTTGTGATTGTGGAGATGAAAATAGAAAACTGGTCAATTATAAAAGTTATATCAGCAATTTAAATGATGTGATTTTAAAAGGTTGGTGCAGCTCATGCAAGACAATTGCCATTAGGTATATTGAAACTGGTGAGCGACAAGGAATTGAGAAAGTTAGCGACAGGATTAGGAAACTTAATAAGAGCTAAAGTTCAAATAAAGGATGGGTGGAGATTACATATTTTGGGGTAGTGGAATCCCGCAACTAAGTTCAATTAAACGATACCCAAGTTAATAAGACAATCCGCATGACAAAGGAGTATGACCACATTACCGCCTTCCATTATTCGGCCTTCCGTCCCGCTTTACATTCACAGATCTTAAAGAAACACCTCGATGGGCATCAAAGTTATAGTATTGGATTGGATGTAGGGTCGGGTATTGGCCATTCCTCGATCGCCCTGGCAGGGTACTGTAAAAAAGTGGTAGGGGTGGAGCCCAGCAGGGAAATGTTAAGCAGATCCATGCTACACCCTCGCGTAGAATATGCCCATTATGATTGCAAACATCTTGATTTTGAAAAGGAATACTTTGATATAGTTACATTTGCAGGGTCACTTCACTATGCCAAGTCGGCACAGATGCTCGATGAAGTGATAAGGGTGAGTAAAAATGGCGCTAAATTAGTTATATACGACTTTGAACTGTTACTGGACGATATATTGGGGATGCTTGGGGCCGAAGGCAATATAGGGCAGAAACCCGAATATGATTTCCAAGTAGATTTTTCCGGATTGGAACGGAAAAATATTGAAACCGAACAGATGGAGAAAACATCGGTGACCGTGGAAATATGCACTCCAGACCTTACCCATTTGATATTGTCGTCAAAGGATAACTATCGGCCTCTTCTGAAACTCTTTGGGCCTAAAAATATTTATATCAAGGTCTTCCACAAGTTGAATTCAGTTCTGACCGGAGACATGGCAAAAATCAAGGCAATTACCTACACAACAATCTACAATGTGATGAAATGAAATGCTCAAAAATCTAAAAGAATTTATATCCGAACAATAGGTATGAGATCAAAAACAGTATTCCTAAAGTCTAAATAAACGATAATTACCACGGCTTTTCAAAGCCAAGCTTTAGGGCAACACAAAATAATTTCGACAAGCACCCGCCAGTATGTTTTTGAAATAACAACGAATCACTTCCAAAATGGTTGCAAGTCCCTACAACTTTACTCCTAAGGCTAGCTCGCTTCATCGCACTGCACGGGCAGCTGCGATTTTTTTATGCTCCGGTGTAACGTTTTGTAAATTCCGGACTATATACTATTGAACACCGACTAAAACATATGCTGTTGGAAGAACGGACCGACGAACAACTCATGGCAGAAGTGGCCAACGGAAATCTGGACCTGCTCAAGATCCTGTTCGAAAAGCACCATAGACATGTCTACAATTTTCTGTACAAAATGTCGGGGGACAAGATGTTGAGCGAGGATTTGACGCAAGATGTCTTCTACCAGATTATGAGGTATAAAACTTCCTACAACAACGGAACGTTCATCTCATGGCTGTTTACTATTGCCAGGAACAAACTAAAGACCCATTACAGAAGAAATAAAGATAACAGTGACAACCTGGATGCCCTTCGCTTCCAATTGGCGGAGAAGGAAAATCCCGATGAAAACTATATCCACTTGAACAAAGCCTTGGACAGACTTAGTGCTTCCGATCGTGAGATATTGGTGCTCAACCGGTTTCAGGAAATCAGGTACAAGGAAATCGCGGAAATTATCGGAAGTACGCCCGGAGCGGTAAGGACCGCGGCAAACCGGGCACTGAAAAGATTGAAAGTGATTTATCTGAAAAATATATAGGATGGAAAATACGCATGTTACGGCCTTGTTGCCCGAATATTTGGATGGCGTTCTGGAGGATGGCCAAGAAAAAATAGTCGAGGAGCACCTAAAGGATTGCCCTCTTTGTATCAAGGAGCTGCTTACATTGAAAAAGCTTTTTAAGGTTATGGAGGAGGATGTAGAGGTTCCTTCGGAACGTATGCGCATCCGATTTTTGGAGCAATTGGACCTTGAAAAACAATCCCTTGAAAAAACGGAATCCATCGGCCAAAATCCATCGAGAAAACATCCTTGGGCCAAGGATTTACTGAAGATAGCGGCAAGCGTACTCTTATTGGCCGGTGCCTATTTCGCCGGAAAATACCAATCCGAAGAAAAATCGAGCGGAGAGATCGCATCCCTCACAAAAGAAAGAATGGAATTCAAGCAGACTGCCGTGCTGTCGTTGTTGGAAAACGAGTCGGCCAGCAAACGTATCCACGGTGTCAATCTCATCGAAGCTTCTGCAGATCCGGATGAGGCCATCATAAAGGCATTGGGCAATAGAATGCTGTATGACGAGAATACGAACGTTCGGTCCATCGCCATAGAGGCACTATCAAAATTTACCGAATCCGAATCCGTTAAATCTGCCTTCTTAAAAGCCTTGGAAAAGGAGAAAAATCCGAGTATACAGATCGCCATTATCCAATTTTTGGTCGAAATACAGGAAAGCAAAGCGGTCGTCCCGATGAAAGATTTGCTGAACGCGGAAGGCACCCAACCCTTTATAAAAAAAGAAATTGCACAAATTTTATCCCGAAATATATTATAACCATGAGGAAAACGGACCATACCGGCCGGTAGTGAAGGTTATCCCTATTTAAAAAACGAAAACCATGAAGAAACTGATAATATTGTTTATAGGCCTTTGCACCTTGGGCATCCAAGCACAATCGGATTACAGCGAACCCTTGAACGGCGTCGATTGGGTCAAGATCGAATCGAATTCAGAGATTATCCTGAAAACCCATGACAAAGATGAGCTTCTGATCAAGGCGCTCGACCTTAAACCCGTACCTGATAAGGCCAGAGGGCTGAAGCTCGTCGGGGTGGGCGGCGAAGACAATACCGAGGTGGGCTTTAATGTGGTTCAGACCGGTAATAATTTGATCGTGCAGCATGTCAGAAAATCGGGCGGTGCCGAAATCTACCTTCCTAAATCCCAAAATGTGTCGGTGACCAACTCTTGGGACGGCGATATCCATATCGAGGGATTTACGGGCGAGGTCGAGGCCAACGCCAACCTTAACGGCGGATTGACCTTGGAAAAGGTTTCGGGACCAATTACGGCCTACTCCTTAAACCAAGATGTTCGGGTCGTATTTGACAATGTTAACCAAGATTCGTCCATCATTATCAGCACGACCAACGGCGAGATAGATGTGACGCTACCGGAGAAAACCGCTGCGGATCTCGAACTCAATTCTTGGAACGGTGATATCTACTCCAACTTTGATCTGAGCAGACCTGAAAAAAAAGGGCTCAAATCCATTGCGGGAAGAAAGGTAGAAGGCTCCATCAACGGTGGCGGTGTGGACATTACGCTGAAATCGACCAATGGAAATATTTACTTGAGAAAAAAATAATCGCTATCGAAATTCATCAATCAAAAGACGAACAATTATGAAAAATGCAATCATTACTGTTTTAATAGGTCTCATCGGCCTAACTGCCCATACACAAAAAATAATCGAAAAAACAATTGATTATAAGAAGCGGACCATCCTTCTAGACGTGAAATTCGCCTCCGAAATCGTAGTAAAGACCTGGGATAGCCCGACCGTATATTTTAAGGCCGATATTACCACCAAGGATGAAAAATATCTTGATTTATACCAACTAGACATCGATGAGAGCGACAGCAACATTAAAATCACCTCCGATGCAGAGCCGATGTTCAGATCCATTTGGAAGGATAAAAATCAAAATGGTTCCGGAGGCGAAAGGCACAACTTTTCTTCCGATGATGACTACACTTTCAATTACACGCTCTATGTTCCGAAAAACGCCAGCTTTAAAATCAGCAGCATCAATGGGAATTTGAAATCCGAAATCATTGAGGGTGATTTCACGGCGGATCTGATCAACGGGGACATCGATATCGAGAAGTACTCCGGAGATTTGGGCCTGAGCACCATTAACGGTGAAATCGACCTTAAAATTCATAATGCCACCCTCATAGCCGAGACCATCCACGGGAGCATCTACGCCGACAAAGGACTGAGTTTCAAATCGGAAAAACGCCATGTGGGGCAAAAAATCGAAGGTTCTTTCGAAGATGCCTCCAGCCAGTTACGTTTGAACACCATTAACGGAAATCTATACCTGAGATTATAGGGCTGCAGTTTTGGCACGGAAAGGACGGTCGCCGATTCCGAGCGCATATCGGACCAGGATATCCGGTGATTTAAGATTCTTGTGCCAGACATCTGTTAAAAAAACCTTTTCACTGTAACCGATTCCATTTTTCAGAGTCTTTCTAGTACATCAATCAAAATCAACAGTATGAAAGTCTTTTCTTTTGCCTTCTGCACATGTCTTCTCGTGCAGTTGATCGGTAGTGCCCAAGATTCTACTACGACAAAAACCACGACACTTCCCAAGAAACAGTACACTACCAAATTCCTGAACCAAACGGAGTCCCCCCAAATCGACGGTATCATCGATGATATCGGATGGAACCTAGTGGATTGGGAAAGCGGGTTTACCGAGCAGCGGCCCGACGAAAACACCCCGCCTGACCATCAAACGAAATTCAAGATCGTTTACGATGAGAAATTCCTGTACGTTGCGATACGCGCATTGGACAGTGAACCCGATAAAATCGAAAGACGGCTGTCGCGGCGCGACGGTTTTGAAGGGGACTGGGTCGCCATATTTATCGATAGCTATCACGACGAACGTACGGCCTTCGGTTTTATCGTCACCGCGGCAGGGGTCAAGGGAGACGTTTTCGAATCGAACAACGGCAGCAACGAAGACGATAGCTGGAACCCTATCTGGTACACCAAAACGAATATCGATGAAGAAGGATGGACAGCCGAGATGAAGATTCCCATGAGCCAAATAAAGTTCTCGAAGTCCAGCGAACTGGTGTGGGGATTGCAAATCATGCGACGCCTGTTCCGCGAAGAAGAGCGGTCGGTCTGGCAGCGCCTGCCGCAGGATACTCCCGGGTTCGTCAGTGAATTCGGATTATTAAGGGGATTGATCAATCTCGAACCCCAAAAGCAACTGGAAATCCAGCCCTACGGAGTCGCCAAACTGGAAAGTTTCGAGGCGGAAGAGGGAAACCCGTTCCGGGATGGACGCGATAGTCAACTGACCGTCGGCCTCGATGCCAAGGTCGGCATTACCAACGACCTGACCTTGGATCTGACCATCAATCCCGATTTCGGACAGGTGGAGGCCGATCCATCCGCTATTGCTCTAGATGGATTTCAGATATTCTTCAGGGAACAACGTCCGTTTTTCGTGGAAAACAAGAATATATTCGACTATCAGGTTTCGCGTTCCGAGGCCGGAAATACCTTCGGTTCCGACAACCTTTTCTATTCGCGCCGTATCGGTCGTAGTCCGCAAGGCTTTCCCGATACGGCGGACGAGGAGTTTGTGGACCAGCCCGAGAACACTCCCATCTTGGGAGCCGCTAAATTCAGCGGAAAGACCGAGAGCGGTTGGTCCATCGGTGTTCTAGAAAGTGTAACGGCCCGGCGCAACGCAGTTATCGATAACGGTACCGAACAAAGAAAAGAAATCGTCGAACCGCTGACCAATTATTTTGTAGGTAGGCTGCAGAAAGATTTTAACGATCAAAAAACCTTTGTCGGCGGCATTTTTACGGCGACCAACCGGGACCGGCTTTCCGAAAATGTCGACTTTCTGCATCGCGCGGCCTACACCGGCGGACTGGATTTCAAACACCAATGGAACGAGCGGGACTGGTACGCCGGCGGCAATGTGATTTTTAGCCGTGTCGACGGCAGCACTACTTCCATCCAGAGCACGCAGGAATCCATTACCCATCTTTTTCAAAGGGCCGGTGCCGAACATGTTTCGGTCGATACGACCCGCACCTCCCTGACCGGCACCGGGGGCAACCTGCAATTGGGAAAGGTAGGCAACGGCCATTGGAAATTCGAAACGGGGGCCACTTGGCGTTCCCCCGAACTGGAGCTGAACGATGTCGGTTTTCAGCGGCAGGCCGACGACATCCGCCATTATACCTGGGTCGGCTACCAGACCCTCAAACCGGATAGCATCTTTCGCCAGGTCGGCATCAACTATAACCACTGGAGCGTGTGGGATTTTGCGGGAAACCACAACAGCCTACAGTTCAATACGAACAGTTGGCAAAACTGGAAAAACAACTGGTTCTCGAACTTGGGCGTTACAGTGCAGCCCGAACAATACTCGAACTTCGCATTGCGCGGGGGACCCAGGTTGCGCCTGTCACCGGAAATCAGTTTTTTCAACGGGGTGGAATCCGATGGCCGAAAAAAACTACAGCTCAGCTATTTTCACAACGGTAGCAGGGCGACCGACAACTCGTACAATAATTACAACGCAGAATTCGGGATTTCGTACCAGCCTTTCAACGCGCTGCGCCTTTCGGCCTCGCCCGCCTACAGCATCAACAATGACAAGCTACAGTTTGTGGACAATATCGACCTGGCCGGGGAAACCACTTATTTGAACGGCACCGTCGACCAGCGTACGCTGAGCATGTCGCTTCGGCTGAACTATACGATCAACCCCAATCTAACGATACAATATTGGGGGCAGCCTTTCATCTCCCGAGGAAGATATTCTGATTTCAAGGAAGTCAGTACCCCTTTGGCCAAAAAATTCGACGATAGAATCTTGCGCTATACGGGCAATCAAATATCCCTATCGGATGACACTTACTCCGTAGACCGAAATCTTGACGGTATCACCGACTTTAGTTTCAACAATCCTGATTTTTCGTTCGTACAGTTCCAATCCAACCTGGTCGTGCGCTGGGAATACATTCCCGGATCGGAAATCTTTCTAGTCTGGTCACAGGATGTCTCAGGGGATGGAAATCCGCAAAACAAACTGTTTGACAGTTTGGGCAATACGATTTTCGGGGATGACAAACCGCAGAACATCTTTTTGATCAAGGCGACCTACCGGTTTATACTATAATTTTGTTCAGATCGAAAAAAAAAGGTCGAACCAGGCAGACCACCGTTCACAGGTAATTTTAAGGATGCTATCTTGCTTCCTTACTTACATGCTTTGTTGAAAGGTATTTGGGAAATCGGACGGTATTTTTAGGGAGTCTATGGCCCGGAGACCAGGTTTTATGTAATGCAATAATTTCTATTGATTGTCTTTACTGCTAGAACTGAAAAGTTCAAATTAACCATAGTTCTGAAACCGGTAGAGGGGGGTGGAATCCCGCAACTCAAAAGTTTAAATAAACGATGAATTCCTAAACCTTAGGATTTTTTATGCTGAGATTATATCATATCTCCAACCGTTCCTGATATTCATCCATGATATGTGTCGGCAAGTTTTTGATATAGATTTCGGTCGTTTGAAGTTTACTATGGCCCAGCATTTTACTCAATGCGTTAATCGGGACATCATCCAATATCAAGTTCGTTGCCATTGAATGTCGGCTTACGTAGCTTGTCAGGCGTTCTTCGATCTCACATAGAATGGCAATCTCCCTTAAGCGTTTGTTGTATCGCTTTCTTTCCCATTGTACATCATGAAACTGATCTTTAATCTGCTCTCTTCGTATTATCGGAAAAATAAAATCATCCTTAGACTTGTCTTCTAAATAATAGTTTAAAATAGATATTAATTGCTTTGTTACTTTAATGTCATACGGCCTCGCAGTTTTCTGCCTCGAATATTGAATTCGACCGTCTACAATAGAACCTACCTTTAAGTATGCCATATCTATAAATGATATGCCATTCATTAAATAAGAGCACAAAAAATAATTTCTAGCATGAAATAATGGATTATCCGATTCTAGCTTCAGATCAAGAATTCGTTTAATTTTATCTTTACTAATTGCCCTTTTCGCCGTTGGTTGTGATTTTATCTTATATTTCTTAAAAGGATAATAGTCAGCTGACACAATTCCCTGATGAATTGCTTTGTTATAAATAGCCCTAATAGTCCTCATATACATTGACAAACCATTTACACTATTCCCTTTTTTAAAATGGGACGTTTCAAAACGTTTTAAATAGTTGTATGATATTTCCTCAAACCTAAGATTTGCCTTCTTATTAAACTTCTTTAGCGCACCCATTGCACTTTTATATGCTCTAGCATTCCCAAAACGTTTGGCCTCTTCCATCTCATCTATTAATTGTTGGCCGTACTCAAAAAACAAAATTGATTTGTTAGACTTGGTAAGAATATTTTTTAGATCTGTTATGCTCAAGGCTTCCAAACTCGAATTTTCTTCCAATGAATTAATACCATCCCTTAGGTCGGTTTTCTTCTTCATCAAAAGATTATTTAGACGGGCAACAGATGAGACTCCGTTATAGGTTCTTTTGATCTCACGATTCTTTTCGTTCCAATATTCCGGCGGAACAGCAAAACCTGTTGTTATGGAGATAGTCTTTCGATGATGGCTCAATCTAAAAATAATGGGGCACATTCCGTCTTTTCGCTTCCGCCTTTTATCCATCGAAAGTGTAATGTTCGTTTTCATCTTTTAAAGATATAAAAATTTGCACTCAATTTGCACTCAAAATAACGTATCATATGGTTTTATATGAATCTATAAAAATCTTAAGCAACTGTTTTACAGTACAATTAATCCTTTTTCAATTCATAAAGAACCAATAATCGGACGCCTTCTAAGCAGGCGGTCCTAGGTTCGAATCCTAGTGCCATCACAAGAACTTAACTGGATAGGACGTCCACACCTAAAGTTGGGATGGTCCTAGTTATTACCGACGCTTCGTGGTAATCACGATCACTATGCTCTTGAAAAGCTGCCCTATTTATTGAAAGCCCTCCTTTTCAATTCAGCCCTATTCACTTCACCCACTCCAAACTATTCCTCAGAATCATTTGGTAGGCCTCAAGCCCGTGCGCCCTTTCATCGTGCCCCAGCGTATTCCCGACAATTTTTGCCTTTGGATGTTTTACGATCCAGACGGTAGGATATTCTTCGC
>NZ_JBGTHY010000452.1:0-3404 GCF_041745955.1 Pricia sp. | reverse complement strand
CCCTCGACATGCCAATCGCCCCAAGACATATCGGCCCCACCGAAAGCACGGTCGGTTCCAGCAAACCTACGTGGGGATTCATAGGCCCATTTCAATTGGGTCATCGTCTTCGGGTCGGCAGGGTCAAAAAACGGGCCCGCCTCCACAACGGCCACCTTAAGGCCGGCATCGGCCAATTGTTTGGTGGCCATACCGCCACCGGCACCCGACCCGACTACGATTACATCATACTCTTCGGGAGTTTCCTTTATTTGCATAGTTTGGATTTAGTTAATTCAATTAAGCAGACAAGTTAAAAATTATATGGATAAAACACTAAAATATTTGAGATTTCAAAAATTCCTTACCTGCCCCAACGCCTTTTCCACCGTCTCCACCGGCAGCTTACATGTCGTATTCTTACATACATAGATAAAAGTACCATCATCAAAATACCGATCTTCAAAAAGCGGCAGATCACTCTCGGAAGTAGTCCCTACAACCAAGGTGTTGGGTACATAGTTTTGGTGTAGGTCTTTGAGCAACGGTAGCGCGTTTTTGCCTACTACGGCGATTTCGTAGTAGGGATATGCTGTATGAAGCAAAAGGGCGTTCCATTTCGAATAGCTCGGGGCATGCTCCGTGATCATGGGCACCATGGCCGAAAGCATACGCTGTGCCTTTTCGGTATAGGCGGTTTTGTATTCGATATGTCCCAATCTGAAAAGATTGTGCGCCATAACGGCATTGGGCGAGGGCAGCACGCCGTCATCGGTCTTGATTATATTGGCGATCAGCTCATCACTGTCGTTGTAGCGGTACATACCCGATGCCTTATCGAAAAATAGAATTTCCGCCTTTTCGGTAAGCTTTTGGGCGAAATTGAGGTATTTGATATCCATGGTCGCGCTGTACAGTTTTAGGGAGGCATCCGTCAAAAACGCATAATCCTCCAAAAAACCTTCCTTTTGACGACCTCCTTCTTTATACGTGTGTACCAAGGCTCCCTCTGCATAGGATTTCGCCCTAATAAATTCAAAAATGGATTTCGCCCTGTCCAGATGCTCCTTTTGTCCGAAGGTTTCATACACGTCCACAAATCCATTGATCAACAGGGCGTTCCATGAGGTAATGATTTTATCGTCGGTGGATGGCCTTATTCTTTCGCCCCTAGCCTTCAGGAGTTTGTCATGCCACTCTTTCTTCGAAACTTCAAGTTTATTCTGTGCTATGGAATGCTCCTTCTCAAAAGCGGAATCATATAATGGTTTGTGCAGTACATACTTTCCTTCTTCCCAAACGGACTTGGGCCTGATGTTATAATAGGATGCAAAAAGGTCGAAATCGTTACCTAAAACGGATTTCAATTCATCTTCCTGCCATACGTAAAACTTGCCTTCTTCACCTTCACTATCCGCATTCAATGCAGCAAAATAGCCGCCGGCGGTATTCTTCATTTCACGATCCAGAAATTCAATAGTTTCGAAAACGACCGCTTTGTATTGCGGATTTTTGAAAATCTGGTAGGCCTTGGCATAGAGGCTCAACAATTGGGCATTGTCATAGAGCATCTTTTCAAAATGCGGCACTTTCCAATATGCGTCGGTACTGTAACGGTAAAATCCGCCGCCCAAATGATCATATATACCACCGAGGGCCATTTTATCCAAAGTAAGCTGCACATGTTCTTTGGCGCTATTATCATCGGTCAATAGGGCATAATCCAACAAAAAGCTCAAATTGGTGGGAATCATGAACTTCTGCGTTCCCTTTTCGCCGCCTTCCTCCAAATCCCAGTTCGGTATCCAATTTTCGACACTCTCCCTTACGGTCCCTTCCGTTAGCGAACCGATATCTTCCGTAGGCTGTATAAGGTTGGCCTCAGCAATTCCGGAGGCGACCATATCAGCGTATTCCGCCGCTTTTTTTGGATCATTTTTATATAGAGCGCTGATTTTGGTCAATACCTTGGTCCACTGTTCCTTGGTGTGATATGTGCCGCCGTATAAGGGTTTTCCATTGGGCAGGGTAATCACGTTCAGCGGCCATCCGCCATTGCCCGAAATCAGTTGTAATGCGGTCATATAGACCTGATCGACATCGGGCCGCTCTTCACGGTCGACCTTTATATTGATGAAGTTTTCGTTCATGATCTTGGCCACTGCTTCATCTTCAAAGGTCTCCTCTTCCATCACATGGCACCAATGGCAAGAGGAATAGCCGATACTGACCAGCACCAATTTGTTTTCCTTCTCGGCATCTTTCAGGGCCTCTGGGCTCCAAGGCCGCCAATTTACGGGATTATGGGCGTGTTGTAGCAAATACGGACTCGTCTCGTCCGCCAGCGCATTAGTGAATTTGTGGGTGTTATCCATTTGTTGGCCTTGGTTTTCTTTGCAGGACAAAAGTAGAATGGGCAATAAAAAACATCCTAAAAGCGATTTTGGGAACGGGGAAATCATAACTAATTTTTAATCCCACGAAAATACGATATTTCGAATCAAGTTCAGGCGCAAGTTCAAGTCTGTCCGTGGCAAATAGGTCCCATACCTCCTTTACGTCCGGGACAAGGGATTCAATTTTCGGGAAAAAGACTTTTATCCAAACCGGGAATCAGTTCCAGGGCATTCTTATAATAGACTTTTTTTAGCACTTCATCCGGGAGGTCAAGACCGTACATTGCCCAAAAGGCATGATATTTTTTATAATAGGGGAAATACTCGTCGGCAGTTTCCAAAACCCGGAAATAGGTGGGAAACTCATCGGGCTGCCAACTATCTTTTCCGAAAAGGATGCGGTCTTGGTATTTGATAAAAAACTCCCTGGCGTTCCGGGGCTGCCGGCCCAGTTCTGCGATAACTGCGGCGATACCGACGCTCATGTTCGGTATTTCGTCTAAAAGTTGGCCCAGTTTGCCCAAATCGTTGGCGTACCAGCCCATGTGTGCATTTATAAACTTCGTATCGGGATGTCTTTTGAACATCCGATGCTGTTCGTCGATAATCTTTTCCCAGGATGCCGGATCCGTATCAGATCGCTTTCTACGGGGATGCGTTTTTAGTTCCAACCAACGCTCGTTATCGCCATCCATGGCGTCCCAAAACGATTTTGGGTCCGCGGAATGTATCAATACGGGAACGCCCAGTTCCCCACATTTGGCCCAAATGGCATCCAAACGGTCGTCATCGACCGCCAATCGGTTGCCGTCACTATCCATATTCCGAAGGCCTAGACTTTTATAAACTTTTAGGCCCTTGGCCCCATTTTTAATATCGGCTTCGAGTTGATTTACCGCCTTTTCTGTCCATCCTTTTGTGCCGACACCATCGAAATCCACATTGGCAAACACCACGAACCGGTTGGGATAGACACTATTGATATTATCGATTTGTTCCTGAAGACCTGCACCCGACCCTCCGCTTAAA
>NZ_JBGTHY010000451.1:0-21937 GCF_041745955.1 Pricia sp. | reverse complement strand
GGGTGACCACGGGTTAGCATTGGCCACGATGAGCAATATTGGGTTCGTATATTTAGAAAAAGGAGATTATGCAAAAGCAATTTCCAATTTTAAAAATGTTTTAAATGAAAACCAACTACGCGACAGAAATCCAAAACTGTTTGCCTTGGCCCTGAACAATCTCGCATACAGTACATTTAAATCGGGGGAAAATAATAATGTTGAATCCAAGTTTCTTACAGCCTTGAAAGTTAGGGATAGTATAAACGATGTTACAGGGCTTTCCCTCAGTCATCACGATCTGGCGGAGTACCATTTTAGCCAAAGTGACACTACGAATGCAATAGACCATGCAAAAAAAGCTTTGCGATATGCGGAGATAGCCGATAATAATGAGCGTGTTTTAAGAACTTTACAGTTATTAACCAGAATAGACCCAAAAAATTCCTCCGCTTACAACCAGCGATACATAGCCCTAAACGACAGCCTACAGGAAGAAGAGCGCCAGGTTCGCAACAAGTTCGCCCGTATTCGTTTCGAGACCGACGAATACATCGCAGAAAACGAAATGTTGGAGAGCGAGAAACAGTTGTGGGCCGGTATCGCCTTTGCCATTTTTTTACTCGGCGCTTCGGCCATCGTGATATTCGACCAACGATCAAAAAATCAAAAACTGCGCTTCCAACAGGAACAGCAGGCGGCCAACCAAGAAATTTTCAACCTGATGCTCTCCCAAAAACAAAAAGAGGAAGAGGGCAAAAAATCCGAACAAAAACGGATTTCCGAAGAACTCCACGACGGCGTACTGGGGAGTATGATGGGTGCCCGAATGGTGCTTACGGGCCTAAACAAGAAAAGTGACAGCGAGGCCGAAATACAGCGTATGAAGGCCATCGATGCCTTACAGAATGTGGAAAAGGAAGTGCGTGAAATTTCGCATGCGTTAAGTCATACGGCCTATCAAAAAATTAATAATTTTATTCTCTCCTTACAGGATTTATTGCACTCGGTCGAACAAACTTCGAATATCGATTGCCATTTAGTGTACGATGAAGAATGGGAATGGGACTCCTTAAATGGGGAAATCAAGATTAACGCCTATCGTATGATACAAGAATCCCTACAAAATTCCGTTAAACATGCGCAATGTAAAAACGTTACGGTTACCTTTGCAGCCGAACTGAATATCTTACAGGTCACCATCGCAGATGATGGAAAAGGTTTTCGAAAAACTAAGGGAAAAAAGGGAATCGGTATGCGCAATATTGCATCACGTATGGAAAAATTGAACGGGGAATGGCGTATCGAGAGTACGCCCGGCAAAGGCACTACCGTAACCTTGGAGATTCCCGTATCCTGTTTCCAAAACCCCACTTCCCAAACTATGGACAACCGAAAGCTTGTACAAGAAGTGTAAAACGAAAATGACGAGATAGACTATGAGCGACTTAGTACGCGTACTTGCCGTCGACGACCACGAAATGATCGTTCTCGGTTACAAATACACCCTTGAGGCCAGTACATTTGAAAATTTTGAGGTGGTCGTGAATATAGCCCCGAGCTTTATGGCGGGCAAGGCTGAAATAGAAAGTTCAGCCAAACGATTGCCGTACGATATTGTTATGTTGGATATTCAAATGTTTCCCGAAAGTGCCCAGGAAGAACGTAGCGGGGAAGATTTAGGACTTTTAGTAAAGAAAATTTCCCCCAGTTCAAAAGTCGTTTTTCTATCCTCCTTCAGCGATAGTTACCGAATCAACAACATCCTAAAAAATGTAAACCCGGACGGCTACATGGTGAAATCGGAGGTGGATCAGAAAACACTGCAAACCATGGTGCGAACGGTTCTTAACAATCCGCCATATTATACCGCCGCCGCTTTACAGGCCATCCGCAGAAAAATGGCCAACGAGGACCAAATCGACGAGCGGGACAAAAAAATACTCTACCAACTCTCCATAGGTACCAAAACCAAGGACATATCATCGATGGTGGCGGCGGCCAGTACTACGGTAGAAAACCGAAAACGACAGCTAAAAATTATGCTCGGTGTGGAAAATGGTAACGATTTCGCCCTTGTCGATGAAGCCAGAAAGCGTGGATTTATCTAATCGCCTATTTTTTTAGTTTTCTTTAAGATATGTAAATTACTGATTTACATCAAATTAAGGTAATGATAGTCGTGAACCAAGAAAAACCCCAATTTTTTCGTGGTTTTTCTTTGTGCAAGAAGTGTAAAGTCAATTTACTTTTGTTTGTCAATTGAACCACTCTAAACACATTTATGCCACTCTATTACGACAGCTTTAAAAACAATCCTCCCGAAGGTTTCAACGGCGATTTAAATATTGAAGGCCTAGAAATTTTTAAAAAAGGTCTGGAAAAGCATTTTTTTTCGGAGGTTACCGTTCGCAACTGCTCTTCGTCGAAAACGTCGGTGCAACTGGCCATAGAGCTAGATTGCAACCTAAGTCTTGTTGAAATGCTTTTTCATTTAAATAAAGGTACTTGGGGTAATTTTCGGCAAGGCAAATCCTCATTTGCTGAATTACTACGTCAATTGGTTACCGAAAATGACGTGCATGTAGATGCGGAAGAGGTTACCCTTTTCTTTAAGGATACGACAATCGTCATCAACAAGATATACGAAAACAGCATTTCGGAACAACTTGAGAATATCTTCAAACATGTTGGTAAGCATTACGTTCATCTGAGCAAAGGCTTAACGGAAACACCTTACGAAATCTATATTCCCGTTTTCGAGGAAAGTACACATGCCAACGACACTTTATTACAGAACATCGAAGCCGGAAACCACAGAAAAAATGATTATTTTAAGTATTGGGGATTGTATTGTGATTCCGAAGAGGATGCGGTTATCTACGACTTGAAAAATTCAAAAATTGAATATGGCGACCTTTTTATGCTTAATCACTAGCGGGGGAAATTAAATCACCCTCCGAATTCTCGGAGCCAAAAGTCCCCGAAAAAGAGGAATTAACATACTTTGACGAACACCTTGAATTAAAAAACCTGTTTGGCGCACCACCAAGCAGGTTTTTTTGATTCATACTGACCATAAACCGTTTCAGAAATTGAACAATGCCCTTCCCTTCATCAGGGTATTTACTTTTTCTTTAACCTTATTAATTACACTATCGTTTTTACAATGCGTCAAAACTTCGTCCACCAAATCGACAATGGTCACCATATCGCCTTCTTTTAGGCCTCTTGTAGTTATGGCCGCCGTTCCAAAACGGATGCCCGAAGTAACAAATGGGGACTTATCATCAAAAGGCACCATATTCTTGTTCGCGGTAATATCGGCCTTGACCAACACTTTTTCTGCATCCTTGCCAGTGATATCCTTATTTCTAAGGTCGATCAGCATCATGTGGTTATCCGTTCCACCGGAAATGATCTGATAGTCTTTGGCAACAAAAGCGGCCGCCATGGCAGCGGCGTTTTTCTTTACCTGAAGCATATATTGCAAAAAGTCATCGGTCAAGGCTTCCCCAAAAGCGATGGCTTTTCCGGCGATAACATGCTCCAAAGGTCCGCCCTGATTTCCGGGAAACACGGCCAGGTCCATCAGATTTGACATTTTCTTCAACGTACCGTTCTTCAATTTTTGACCGAACGGATTGTCGAAATCGGTACCTATCAATATCAGCCCGCCTCGCGGACCCCGTAAGGTTTTATGGGTGGTTGTGGTTACTACATGGCAATGGGGAATCGGATCGTTAAGAATTCCTTAGGCAATCAATCCCGCGGGGTGCGCGATATCCGCTAACAAAAGTGCACCGACGCTATCCGCTATTTCCCGGAAACGCTTAAAATCCATATCCCGGGAATAGGCCGATGCCCCGGCAATGATCATCTTGGGTTTTTCTTTCTCGGCAATCTCTTGAATTTTATCGTAGTCCAATGTACCGGTTTTCTTATCCACCCCATAAAAAATGGGGTTGTACAACCTGCCCGAAAAATTGACGGGAGAGCCGTGGGTCAGGTGTCCGCCATGGGACAGGTCAAAACCTAAAATCGTATCGCCCGGTTGCAGGCAGGCGTGATATACCGACGCATTGGCCTGGGATCCAGAATGCGGTTGTACGTTGGCGTATTCGGCGCCGAATAGCTCCTTGGCGCGATCAATGGCCAGCTGCTCGATTTTATCCACCACCTCGCATCCACCGTAATAGCGCTTACCGGGGTAGCCTTCTGCATATTTGTTGGTCAATACCGATCCAGCGGCTTCCATTACCTGGGGACTGGTAAAATTTTCGGAAGCGATAAGCTCGATCCCGTTGATCTGGCGTTCCTTTTCATCGGCTATAAGTTCAAAAACCCGGGTGTCGCGTGGCATAGATAAAAGTCTGTTAAATGAGTGGTAAAAATACGAATTGCCTATTGCAAATACCCACAAAATAATATTTTTGATACAGAAATTATCAAAAATAAATTAACAATTCTACCATGCCCTTAGCTGCGAACGATCCGAACATAAAAACGTGGCTTCCCGTACCCGAAAATTCCGTTCTGGGTGTTTTTGACACGCGACGATAGTATCACTATCGGCACGCGAATGGACGATGAGGCCATCTATTTGGGGGCCTTGCACCAGTTGGGCTATTTTAAGGACATTCCCCTGACCGAAGATATATTTTTACAGGGTACCCTCAACGATTCCAGCAAAGAGCATGGGATCAACGTGGGCAGTATGTTCCGCGACCCCGATAACGCGCTGTTAACCAACTGGCTGCACCCTCCGGTCGGTTACCATGGGAGGAGCTCAACAATCGTACCCAGCGGCACGCCCATCCGTCGCCCCATGGGACAGACGCTACCGAAGGATGCCGACCGACCCGTTTTCGGCCCTTCAAAACGGGTCGATTTCGAACTCGAAATGGCCTTTATCACCACGGATGCCAATGCCTTGGGCGAACCCATATCGGTCGACGAGGCGGAGGAATATATCTTCGGGATGGTATTGTTCAACGATTGGAGCGCCGGGGACATCCAAAAATGGGAATATGTGCCGTTGGGAACTTTCCTTTCCAAAAGTTTTGCCTTCTCGATTTCGCCCTGGATAGTCACCTTTGATGCCCTCGAACCTTTTCGGGTCGAGTTTCCCAAGCAAGAACCCCGCCCCGTACCCTATTTGCATCAAAAGGGAAGGCACAGTTTCGACATCCATTTAGAGGTAGATTTGACCCCCGATAAGGGCGAATCGACCGGTATCAGTAGATCCAACTTCAAATACATGTACTGGACCATGGCACAACAATTGGCGCAACACACCGTAAACGGCTGTAAAGTCAACAGTGGGGACATGATGGGCAGCGGTACTATTTCAGGTCCGACACCCGATTCATACGGTTCCCTGCTCGAACTGTCGTGGCAGGGTACCAAACCTGTAAAAGTGAACGACGGACTAAGCGGAAATTTATCGAGGATAAAGATACGGTGACCTTGAGAGGCTATTGCGAAAAGAATGGCATCCGTATCGGTTTAGGCGAAGTAACCGCAAAACTACTTCCTGTATTTCCACCTAAGAACAAAAATCTGGGACTCGCTTTTTGACGATTTTATAAGATATTTCAACTTTTAGCGTTAGTATAGAAAGCTATTTTGTCAAGGCTATTTGAAAATACGTCCCTACTAATAGTAAAACCCTGCGTTATGAAGAAATCCCTACTCTACGGGGCCGTAATGGCTGTTCTAATGGCCTGCGGCGGCGTAAAAAAGACCCAAAAGGCCCTGAACTTGGGCGATTATGTTCAAGCTATCAACACTTCCATCGGAAATCTGGCCAAGAATAAATCCAAAAAAGGCAATCAGGCCTACGTACTGATGTTGGAAGAAGCCTTTAAAAAGAACATGGAACGCGAACTGAAACAGATAGCTTTTCTTCAAGAGGATGAAAATCCAGCGCACTACGAGGCCGTCTATCGCAGTTACGTAAACCTGGGTGATATTCAGGAACAGATACGCCCTCTGCTGCCCTTGCGGATATATGATGAAAAAAGGAATGCCCGATTCAAGTTCGAAAACTATCAGGATGACCTGCTAGGCAGCAAGGACGACCTTTCGGACTACCTTTACGAAAATGCATCGGACCTTTTGAAAAACGCAGCAAGTAAGCGGGATTATCGAAAAGCCTACGACGACTTTGCCTATCTGGAAGAGATAGACCCCGGTTTCGACGACACGAAATCAAAAATGGAGGAAGCCTTTGCCAAAGGGCAAGACTACGTACAAGTGAACATGGTCAACAACACCGACCAGATCGTGCCCGCAAAACTACAGGAAGAATTATTGAACTTCAACACCTACGGACTCGATGGGCAGTGGACACAATTCCACGGCAATCCGTTACCGGATATCCGGTATGACTATAACATGGAACTTGCCCTGAAAGAAATCAACGTATCGCCCGAACAAATCAACGAGAAGCAGATCATCAAGGAAAGACAGATCAAAGACGGACACAGGTACGCGGTAGATGCCACCGGCAATGTGGTCAGGGACAGTCTGGGCAACAAGATAAAAATCGAAAGGTTCAAGACCGTAAAGTGTAATTTTTACCAGTTTACACAGTTTAAGTCCGCCCAAGTTGCCGGGGTGGTACGCTTTACCGATTTGGCCACACAGCAACCCTTGGATTCCTATCCCCTATCGAGCGAGTTCGTTTTCGAACATGTCTACGCCAATTACGACGGAGACAAAAGGGCATTGGACAATGACCTGGTAAAACTATTGGGCCTGGCGTCGGTACCCTTCCCCAGTAACGAACAGATGGTCTTCGATGCTGGCGAGGATCTAAAATCGCGATTGAAATCCATATTGATCAGGCAGCGGTTCGACCGATAACGGAAATTGGCGTTTCCCTGGAGACCTGTCAGAATGTTGTTTTCAACGGCAACCTGTTCTCCCTAAAGGAAATTAAGTTTAACCAAGTTGGGCACAATAATAACAAGCAAAAGATCTGGATCGATTGGCTATGACTGCCGTCTAAACAAAGTCCCCCAAATTAATATCGGCTATCCCCCCATGCGAACCATGGGCAATCGTTTCACCGTTCTTGATAATCAACAGCTGTGGGGATTGGTGCAGAAGCTGGAATTTTTGGGAGATTTCGTTGGATATTTCGCGGTAGCGGTGCAGGTCCAAAAAATAGAGGTCCAAACTATCCTCTTTTAAGATAGGATTTTTCTCGAACATGTTCAGCACCATCCGGCTTACGCCGCAGGTGGTGGAATGCTTGAAGACCACTTGCGGCCGGGAAGCGGATTTCCGTTCAATTTCTTCCAACTGCTCCAAAGACGTCAGTGGTATCCATGGTACCTTTTCCCTCGTTTCTTTTCCGTCACTTTTCTTACTTCCAAAGATATTCCCAAAGAGACCCATTGTGAACTTTTAATATTCAGTGCTGACTTGTTCAGCGTTAAAACTAAGTTTTTATTTATGATTGAAATAAGTATTATCAACCATATCGAACTGCCTAATTGTCCTATTCCCGTTGGTTTTAAGCGACATTTTGTCCGTTTCGTGTTTTGGTAGGATTGTTGACCTATCCCTTTCAAAAATAGACAATATATAACGAATATGTATAAGATATGAACCCCAACAACTACACCATAAAATCACAGGAGGCCTTACAGCACGCCCAACAACTTGCGCAAGGTTTGAGCCACCAGCAGATCGAGAACGAACATTTGTTCAAGGCGATTTGGGAAGTGGACGAAAATGTACTTCCGTTCATCCTAAAAAAGCTGAATATCAATGTGAACCTATTGCAGCAAATATTGGATAAGGAGCTACAAAGCTTCCCCAAAGTTTCCGGTGGCGACATCATGCTATCCCGCGAGGCCGGTAAAACGGTAAACGAGGCGAGTATCATCGCCAAAAAAATGGAGGACGAATATGTGTCCATTGAACATTTGCTAGTGGCCATCCTCAAATCAAAAAGCAAGATCGCCCAAATCCTGAAAGATCAGGGTGCCACTGAAAAAGATCTCAAAACAGCGATTTCGGAACTTCGGGGCGGTGGAAAAGTAACTTCCCAAAGTGCAGAAGAAACTTATAATTCTTTAGAAAAATACGCCCAAAACCTGAACCGATTGGCCGATACCGGTAAGTTGGATCCGGTCATAGGACGTGACGAGGAAATACGCCGTATTCTCCAGATATTATCCCGTAGAACAAAGAACAACCCGATGTTGGTCGGTGAACCGGGAACCGGTAAAACTGCGATTGCAGAAGGCTTGGCGCATCGTATCGTTCAAGGTGACGTACCCGAAAACCTAAAGGACAAAATCATTTATTCTTTAGATATGGGTGCATTGATCGCCGGTGCCAAGTATAAAGGGGAATTCGAAGAGCGTCTAAAATCCGTGATCAAGGAGGTTACTTCTTCCGATGGGGATATCGTACTCTTTATCGACGAGATTCATACGCTTGTGGGTGCCGGCGGTGGACAGGGAGCCATGGATGCCGCCAATATTTTGAAACCTGCATTGGCAAGAGGCGATCTCCGCGCCATCGGTGCCACTACGCTGGACGAGTACCAAAAGTACTTTGAAAAAGATAAGGCCTTGGAACGCCGTTTTCAAAAAGTGATCGTACTGGAACCGGATACCGAAAGTGCCATATCCATACTTCGCGGTATCAAGGAAAAATACGAGGCACACCATAAAGTCCGAATTAAAGACGAGGCGGTCATCGCAGCCGTTGAACTATCGCAACGTTATATCACCAACCGCTTTTTACCGGACAAGGCCATCGACCTCATGGATGAAGCCGCCTCAAAATTGCGGATGGAAATCAATTCCAAGCCCGAAGAACTCGACGTTCTCGATCGCAAGATTATGCAATTGGAAATCGAAATCGAAGCCATCAAGCGTGAAGATGATAAGGCCAAATTGAAATCCCTCAATGTAGACCTTGCGAATCTCAAGGAAGACCGTAACGAAATCTTTGCCAAATGGGAAAGCGAGAAATCGGTGGTGGACAACATCCAAAAAACAAAACAGGATATCGAGGAGTTCAAACAGGAAGCCGAACGCGCCGAACGCAACGGGGATTATGGTAAGGTTGCCGAGCTGCGCTACGGAAAAATCAAGGAAGCACAGGAAACCCTTGAAACGCTTCAAAATGAACTACAGGAACAACAAGAAGGAGAAACACTTATCAAAGAGGAGGTTACCAACGAGGATATTGCCGAGGTAGTGGCCAAATGGACGGGCATACCCGTGACCAAAATGTTGCAGAGCGAGCGTGAAAAACTCCTGAAACTAGAAGACGTATTGCGCAAGCGCATTGTGGGACAGGAAGAAGCCATTGAAGCCGTTTCCGATGCCATTCGCAGAAGCCGCGCGGGATTACAGGACGCCAAACGGCCTATTGGATCTTTTCTATTTTTGGGAACCACCGGAGTCGGTAAGACCGAATTGGCAAAAACCTTGGCCGCATATCTATTCGACGACGAGAACGCCTTGACCCGTATCGATATGAGCGAATACCAAGAGCGGCATTCCGTCAGTAGATTGGTGGGAGCACCTCCGGGATACGTCGGCTACGATGAAGGCGGACAATTGACGGAAGCGGTACGACGACGCCCCTACTCCGTTGTCCTGCTCGATGAAATCGAAAAGGCACATCCCGATACCTTTAATGTCTTATTGCAGGTACTGGACGAAGGAAGGTTGACCGATAACAAAGGCCGGGTAGCTGATTTTAAGAATACCATCATCATCATGACCAGCAATATGGGCAGCCATATTATTCAAGAAAAATTCGAGAACAGTAAAGATATTTTTAGTGCCACGGAAGCGGCTCGGGTAGAGGTATTGGATCTACTGCGCAAAACGATCCGTCCCGAATTCCTGAACCGGATCGATGACATCATTATGTTTACGCCTTTAAGCAAAAATGACATTACAAAAATCGTTAAGCTTCAGCTAGACCAGTTGAAGAAAATGATTGCCAAACAGCATATCACCATCGATGCGACCGATGAGGCCATCGGCTACCTGGCGGAGAAAGGTTACGATCCACAGTATGGCGCAAGGCCGATCAAAAGGGTCATCCAGAAAGAAGTTTTAAATAATCTCTCGAAAGCGCTGTTAAGCGGAGGTATTTCTGCGGAAAGCATCGTGCTGATAGACTCCTTTGATGATGGCTTGGTCTTCCGGAATCAGGATGAACTTGTGGAGTAAAATATTAGATTTGAGATTTGGGATTTTAGACGCTGGACATCTATAAAACGCTATTCGTTAAACGTATATCGCTTTCCGCCCCATAGGGTGTGGAAGCGATAAACGTTGTTTAAATACTCTCTTTTTTGCACTTGAACTTGAACCCGAACTTGCGCATGAACTTTTTTCGCCAATATATACCATACAGTATATAGATTTTTTATCTTCGTAAAAAATACTATCCTCATGTCCACCAAAGCCGAAAAAACCACTGCCTTCATTATAGAGACCGTTGCGCCCTTGTTCAACAAACAAGGCTATATCGGAACGAGCATGAGCGACCTGACCGATGCAACGGGACTCACCAAAGGCGCCATCTATGGAAATTTTGAGAATAAAGAGGCCTTGGCCCTATCGGCATACGAGTACAACAGCAAACGTCTGTTGGCGAAGATAGATGACGTCTTGGCTGCCGAAGGGAATGCGCTGGACAAAGTCTTTGCCTTGACGGATTTTTATAGAAGCTATGACGTTTTTACCCAGGATATGGGTGGATGTCCCATATTGAATACCGGGGTCGACGCACAGGGCAACAACCGATTGCTCTCCGCCGCCAATCGGGAGGCTTTAAAAGAAATTGAGGGCAAAATCGCTTTGGTACTTGAAAATGGGGTAAATAAAAAAGAACTCAAAATACCGGTAACGCCTTTACAGTTCGCCAAACAAATGTTTACTATCATCCAAGGCGCCGTGGCCATGTCAACCATGACCCGTGACCGGAAATACCTGATCAATACGATAACTTATTTGGATGTGCTGATCAAAAGAGAGCTTAAAAAGTAATTTCGAAATGGAACTATCAGGTTTCCTTCTTTTGAAATCCTATCCTTGGTAAAATGCCTAAAGTCTTAAATAGACCAAAACCGACAGGTCCGAAATAGTATTGTCCTACTCGGCCACTACCCTAAAAATCCAAGTACTACCGGAGTATTTTCCATTAAATTTAGTATCCCTTGCCGTTCTCGCTTCTTGCATTGCCCCATAGCGCTGCAGATAGACATAGTGATAACCATTTTTACTTCTTTGGAAGGATTTTGGCTGCATACCTTTCTTTTTCAGATCGGCCACAAAGGCTTCGAAATATTTTTGGGTGCCGAATACATTGGCAATCAAATAGAAGCCGGGTTCGAGTCCGTCCTCGGTATGAACTTCTTCATATTTTTCACCTGCTTCAGGCGTGACCACGGGCTCCTTTTCCAGAACTTCCGCTTTCTTGGCGGCTTGTATGGCAGCTGCACGGGCCTGGGCCATGGAATCTATCATATGCTGTTGTTCTTTCTTTAAAGCTGCCTCTTCGACCTGTTTGGCCTTGTTGCTGGCGTCCATTTTACGGGCTTGCTCCATTCTTTCCGCCTCGGCCCGGGCTTCTTCCGCCTCCTTCTTTTCTTGCTCCAGCCGCTCATCCGCAATGACGGATTCTTCTATTTCAAGTGTTTCGTCTATGGCATCTTGATCGGATTCTTCATTTTTCTGTTTTTCCTCTATCTCCTCAAGCGGGTTTTTATCATCCCTGTCGATATCATGACCGACCATTTTATGGCGCTCATTGGGCGTACCCAAGAAATAGGAGGCCATTAGTTCAAATGAGGTTTCCTTTTGTATAGATGCACCCGTACCTATTTCCATCAAGGCACCTAGGGTCACACGCTTGAAAAAAGTATAGCCTCCTCCAAGGGCATATCCATAGAAATTATTGTACCCTACTTGTCCGTAATATCCATCCGTGTTCAAAAGGGTATAGAATCCGACTTGGTTCGACTGTCCGGGTATGGTCCTGAGGTACATCGAAGGCCTCAAAAAAGCGTTAGTGGCAGTCCCTAGGGAAACGGGGAAGTCGTAGGACAATAGCGACATGAAAATCTTATCCGATTTAGCCGTATTCCCTTCCTTGGCCTTAAAATTGTAGTCCAATAAATTTTCGGACGCCAGGCTTAACGTGAGCCGCTCGATTTCCAAGCTTATACCCGGTGCCATTTGTAAGATAAAATCATTGGTCTCAGCAGGAAGCGGCAGGGGTAAATTGGGATCTACCTGAAACCGGTCATCGGCCACTTTTTGTACGAAACCGAAAAGGTTCGCGCCCACGGCCAACTTCACCCTTGAGTTCAATTCGAAGGTGTAGGCGTAGTTCAACGCGGCACCCGTATTAAAGAAAATGCCTGTATTGTGCTGAAAAAATCCCGCACCCGCAGCCGATCGGTCGTTGAGGGATCTCGTATAGTTCAGAAACAAGGTAGACGGATCCGCGTCGATACCCTGCCACTGCCACCGCGCCCAAAAGGCAACGGATTCCGGATTGTTTCGGCCCATTGAAAAAGCGGGATTGAACAAACTGGCATTGTAAGTGGTAAGGTTGTGCTGACGCAGATCGGCGGGCAAACGCTCTTGTTGACCGCGTACGGCCGTAAAAATAAAAACGAGAAATAACGTAAATAGAGGTCGGTTCATTGGGATACAAAAAAACAAAAACAAGTAGTCTTACATACTTTTTTTGTCTAAATTTAGTTAACATTTATGCAAGAGTTTTCAACCAAACCCATCGCCTACTATGCAACGCTACATATTGTATATTATTATCGTTCAACTGCTATTATTCTCGACAAGCTGTAAGGATGACCCTAAAATTACGGAGGATTTTAGCACGGAAAGCGTAATCTCGACCTTCTATTTTATCCGCCATGCCGAGAAAGATCGATCAAATCCGGAGGATATCGACCCTGAACTCGACCAGAAAGGATTGGGCAGGGCCATGCACTGGGCAGAAATTCTGGGAGACGTTGCTATACATGCCGTATACACCACAGATTTCGAACGCACTGCAATGACCGCAGCACCGACTTCCGTAAAAAACGATATTACCCTACAATATTATGACCCCGAAACTATAAACCTAGAACAGTTCAAGGCCGATAACCTGGGTAAAAACGTCTTGGTCGTCGGTCACAGCAATACCACTGCCAACCTAGTCAATAAAATAGTTGGAAAAGATGCTTACACTGCCATGGATGATAGCGACAATGGCAGTCTTTTTATCGTACAGATGGTAAACGAACATGTGACTTCACAACGTTTACATTTCGATTGTAACTGCCCCAAAGAGAGATAGACGCTTACACGAACATCGCGAAATTCTTTACCCCGGCACAATTCGTTCGAATTACGTCTGTATAACTCTGTCCGCTGTTTTGATGATGGCTACAGGTAAATCCGTAGTATTATTCACCAAATTCCAATACAAGCCTTATTTTTGCAGGATGGTCAAGAAGAACATCAACATAAAGAACAAGAAGGCGAAATTCGAATATGAGCTGCTGGATACCTACGTCGCCGGTATCGTTTTGGCCGGTACGGAAATAAAATCCATTCGTGAGGGCAAGGCCTCCATTACACAAAGTTTCTGTGAGTTCAATGATAAGGGCGAGCTGTTCGCCATCAATATGCAGGTGGACGAATATTCGCATGCTTCGCACTTTAACCATCGGCCCAAAGCGGAACGTAAACTATTGATGCAGCGCCGTGAACTCAAAAAGTTGAGAAAGGATGTGACCACTTCCGGACTTACCATAGTACCCCTGAACCTTTTTATAAACGACCGCGGTTTGGCAAAAGTCCGTATCGCGCTGGCCAAAGGTAAAAAGCTCTACGATAAAAGGGAAACGATAAAAGACAGGGACAGCAAGCGGAACCTTGCGCGGGTCAAGAAAAGTTTTAATGCTTAATTTTTATCCGCCAAAAGCGGTACGAACCGAAAAGAACCGTACTCCTTTTTCTCGAATTCCTTTTGCGATTTTCTGATATATAAGGTCATTATCTGGTCGTCGGCACCTATGGGAATGACCAATCGGCCGCCGACTTTTAACTGGGACATCAGGGCCCTGGGTACTTCTGGTGCACCGGCGGTGACGACGATACCATCGAAAGGTGCCTCTTCGGGGAGGCCTTTATACCCATCCCCAAAAATCCTCTTTTTGGGTCGATAGCCCAATTTGGAGAAAAAAATTTTTGTTTTTTTAAAGAGTTCCAGTTGTCTCTCGATGGTATAGACCTTGGCTTTCAGCTGTAGGAGTACGGCGGTCTGATAGCCACTTCCGGTACCGATTTCCAGAATTTTTTGTCCGGGTTTCACGGCTAACAACTGGGTCTGAAAAGCAACCGTGTAGGGTTGGGAAATGGTCTGGTCCGCGGCAATCGGAAAAGCCTTGTCCTGGTACGCATGCCCCTCGAAACTACTATCCATGAACAAGTGCCGGGGAATGCAGCGGATGGCATCGAGCGTATTTTTGTCGGAAATGCCCTTTTTGATTAGGGTATCGGCCAATTTGTTGCGCATTCCGCGGTGTTTGAGAGTATCCTTCAAGGGTCTGGTTTTGGAGGTACGAAGTTAGTCCGTAAAACTCCAATTCCCAAATTTATCACAATATCACTTTGGTCGAATTCTTAACCCATAAACTCCCTTTCTGACAAACTATCCTTATTTTTGGGCAAATGATAATTTATGCTCAAAGTTGGAGTAATGGGCGCTGGCCATTTAGGTAAAATTCACCTGCGCTTGCTCGATACCTCAGAAAAATTCAACCTGATCGGCTTTTTTGATGCGGATGCCGAACATGGACAAAATGTGGCCCAGGAGTTCGGTTATACTTTTTTTGCTGCCATGGATGAATTGATCGATGCGGTCGACGTCATCGATATCGTCACCCCTACCCTATCCCATTTTGATGGTGCCAAAAAGGCCATGGAAAAAGGAAAGCATATTTTTATCGAAAAACCGATCACGACAACCTACGAGGAAGCAAAACAATTGCTTGAACTCGAAAAAAAACACGGTGTTAAGGGACAAGTCGGACATGTGGAGCGGTTCAATCCCGCTTTTTCGGCCGTAAAGCACCAAATTCACAATCCGATGTTCATCGAGGCCCATCGCTTGGCGGAATTTAACCCTCGTGGTACGGATGTTCCCGTGGTGCTCGATTTGATGATCCATGATATCGATGCCATTTTAAGCGTTGTCGATTCCGAGGTGAAGCAGATCAATGCCAGCGGTGTTTCTGTCATCAGCAATTCCCCCGATATCGCCAACGCGCGTATCGAGTTCGAAAATGGATGCGTGGCGAATCTGACAGCGAGCCGCATTTCTTTGAAGAATATGCGTAAATCCCGTTTTTTTCAAAAGGACGCCTATATCTCCGTAGATTTTCTGGAAAAAAAGGTAGAAGTGGTCAAAATGAAGGATGCCCCGGAAAAGGAAGGGGATTTCAATATGATACTCCAAAATGCGGAAGGCGTAAAAAAACAGATCTATTTCGAGAATCCCGAAGTCCAGACCACCAACGCTATTCTCGACGAGCTGGAGACTTTTGCAGATGCCATCAACAACGATACTGTTCCCGTGGTCTCGTTAACACAGGGCACTCAGGCTTTGAAAGTAGCTCTAGAGGTTATTGAGGCTTTTGGAAAATAAGTGGGTAGTTGCAGTAATTTTTTTTGAAATTATTAACTTTGTCAGAATGAAAAGGATTGCTATAATTGGCGCCGGTACGATGGGCAATGGAATAGCACACGTTTTCGCCCAAAACGGATACAACGTACATCTTATCGATGTTTCGCAGAAAGCCTTAAATAAAGGTCTTGCGACCATATCGAGTAATCTGGACCGTATGGTCGCCAAGGAAAAAATCGATAAATCGTTAAAGTCCGCCACGCTGGATAATATTTCTATTTACACCTCCCTTTCCGAGGGTGTTGCGGATACCGATCTGGTCATCGAGGCGGCATCCGAAAATTTGGAGGTAAAACTGAAGATTTTTGAGGAGCTGGATGATCTATGCGCCGAAAACACCATTCTGGCCACGAACACCTCCTCCATTTCCATCACCCAAATTGCAGCGGCGACCCAAAGACCGGACAAGGTAATCGGTATGCATTTTATGAATCCCGTGCCCATCATGCAACTGGTAGAGGTTATTCGTGGATACAGTACTTCCGACGAAACGACAAGCACCGTTATGGAAGTATCCCAAAAACTGGGAAAGACCCCAACGGAGGTCAACGACTATCCCGGTTTTGTTGCCAACCGTATTTTAATGCCCATGATCAACGAGGCTATTGAATCTTTGTACCACGGTGTAGCAGGAGTTTCCGAAATCGATACCGTTATGAAATTGGGCATGGCGCATCCTATGGGTCCGCTGCAACTGGCGGATTTTATCGGACTGGATGTTTGCCTATCCATCTTGAACGTGATGTACGAGGGACTCAAAAATCCCAAATATGCCCCCTGTCCCCTACTCGTCAACATGGTAACCGCCGGAAAATTGGGCGTCAAATCCGGAGAAGGTTTTTATGATTATTCCGAATCCAAAAAAGCTGAGAAAGTTAGTAGTAGGCAGCTGCGGTAGTCAAAAGTCAGGAGTTGAAACTAGAAAACCGAACCTTTTATAAACTTATAAATTATTTAGTCCATAAGTTAAGAATACCATCATCCTCAAATCCCAATTCAAACAAGCATATGTCGATAAAGGAAAATCTCGAAAAAATTAAAAGAAATCTCCCTGAACACGTGACACTGGTCGCCGTATCCAAAACAAAACCGGAAGGCGAACTACAGGAAGCCTATGATGCGGGACAACGTATATTCGGCGAAAATAAAGTGCAAGAAATGGTAGATAAATGGGAAAATCTGCCAAACGATATCGAATGGCACATGATCGGCCATGTACAACGCAACAAAGTGAAATATATGATCGACTTCGTAGCCCTTATTCACGGTGTAGATAGTTTTCGATTGTTGAAGGAAGTCAATAAAAGGGCCAAAAAAGCCGATAGAACCGTCGATTGCCTCCTTCAGATCCATATCGCGGAGGAAGATACCAAGTTTGGTCTGGATAAGAAGGAGATGTATGAGCTTGTTGCATCCGATGAATTCCAAAATTTTAAGAATGTCAATATAACAGGCCTTATGGGCATGGCCACGTTTACCGACGACGATAATCAGGTTCGTAGGGAATTCAAACAATTGAAATCCCTTTTTGACGAGCTGAAATCCGAACTTCCCAAAATAAACACCCTGTCCATGGGCATGAGCGGGGACTATAAAATTGCCATCGAAGAAGGTAGCACAATGGTACGCATAGGAAGTAGTATCTTTGGGGCTAGAAATTAAAGAATTACATGTACGCCATACTCGATATAGAGACCACGGGAGGAAAATACAACGAAGAGGGCATCACCGAAATCGCCATTCATAAGTTCGATGGCCATCAAGTGGTGGACCAATTCATCAGTCTAGTGAATCCTGAAAAGGAAATCCAGCCTTTTGTAGTCAAGCTTACCGGAATCAACAACAAAATGTTACGAACCGCTCCCAAATTCCACGAAGTGGCCAAACGTATCGTCGAGATTACCCAAGATGCAGTGCTGGTAGCCCACAACGCCCAATTCGACTATAGAATTTTACGTACGGAATTCCGTCGGCTCGGCTATAATTTCGAACGGAAGACGTTGTGTACGGTTGACCTTTCCAAACAACTGATTCCCGAAGCGGAATCGCACAGTCTGGGAAAATTGGTACGCTCCCTTGGTATTGCGGTCAGCGACCGTCACCGAGCCAACGGAGATGCCTTGGCTACCCTGAAACTATTTAAAGTATTACTTACAAAAGATTCGGATAAGACCATTGTCAAGCATGTAATACGAAAAGAGGCGCATGGCGAGCTATCGGATCGACAATTGGATATTGTGGAATCGATACCTTCGGAGACCGGAGTCTATTACATGCACGACAAAGACGGCGAAATCATATTTTTGGGGAAGAGCAGCAATATGAAAAAGCGGGTAAACCAACATTTTACCAAAAACGGCGCCAAGGGTCGACAATTGCAAAAAGCAACCAAAAAAGTATCTTACGAAATAACCGGTAGCGAACTTGTGGCCCTTCTGAAGGAAAACGAGGAACTGGTGCGGAACCGACCCAAGTTCAATCAAAAATCCCCAACCGTAAATTTTTCTCACGGCGTATGTGCACGCACCGATGAAAATGGCTATCGGATACTACAGGCGAAAAAACTAAAGGATAAAAATTGCAGTTTCGCTACCTTCAACAGTATGGTGGCCGCCCAGAACTTTATCCGTAAATTGACCTTTGAATTCAGATTATGTGATAAACTGAACGGTATCTCCGCGGCCAAAAAGAATTGTTCCAACTACAATTCCGACGCTTGTGATGGTGCCTGCATTCAAAAGGAAGGTCCTGAACCATACAATCAAAAAGTCTCCGAAGCGATAGCGAAATATTCCCTGTGCGACAAAAATATAATTATTGTCGACAAAGGGCGCGATATTGGCGAACACAGTGCCATACTTATTAAAAACGGTCATTTTAAGGGTTTGGGGTTTTACGACTTGAACCATCAGATCAATACCATGCCGATTTTAGAAACCATTATCGTTCCGATGGCCGGAAACGACAATACCGAACACATTATTGAAACCTATCTCAGAAAGAGAAGGGTTTCGAAAATTTTGCAATTAAGCACTTAAATTTTGGCAAGCACCAAATCGGAAAAGGGCTGGAAAAGTAGAGTCCACGAAATTATTTATGAGGCCGATACCCCTATGGGTAAGTGGTTCGATATTCTACTGTTCATTCTTATAATTATCAGCGTTCTGCTGGTCATGCTCGAAAGTGTCAAATGGATCGATGCCACGTACCATCGTATTCTTTTGGTATTGGAATGGATTATCACCATTTTGTTTACCATTGAATACATTGCCCGTATTGCCACCATCAAAAAACCGTGGACATATATATTCAGTTTTTACGGTATTATCGATTTTCTTTCCACCATACCCCTTTATCTTTCGTATATCTTTGCCGGTTCGCAGGCGCTTTTAACCCTTAGGGCTTTCCGTTTGCTCAGGGTCTTTCGGATTTTAAAACTGGTACGTTTTCTAGGGGAGGCCTCCCTACTCAGAAACGCCTTAAAAGCCAGTAGGGCGAAAATTACCGTCTTTCTATTTGCCGTTTTTATAGTATCGGTAATACTGGGTACGGTTATGTTTCTGGTTGAAGGCGAAGAAGCCGGCTTTACCAGTATTCCTACCAGCGTCTACTGGACCATTGTAACCTTGACCACCGTAGGTTATGGCGATATCGCACCTATTACGCCACAGGGCCAGCTCATCGCCACGGTCATTATGCTGCTCGGTTATGGTATCATCGCCGTGCCTACGGGTATAGTTACCGTCGAAATGGGCAAACAGGCCAACGTAAAAAAGGACTCCGGTAACGAACATTTTGTACACGTCAATACCCAGGCGTGTACCACCTGCTCAAAAGAAGGCCATCGAGACGATGCCAAACACTGTTATAACTGTGGAAGTGAATTGTAATGGAAAAAACGCTGCTATCTGTCGTTGGTCCCACCGCAATCGGAAAGACAGCAATGGCCATTTCCCTCGCCGGATATTTTGATACGGAAATTATTTCTTCGGATTCCAGACAGTTTTATAAGGAAATGCATATCGGTACCGCGGTGCCGTCTGCAGAAGAACTGGCAATGGCAAAGCACCATTTTATTCAGCACAAGCGTATTTTGGGTGCTTATTCTGTAGGGGATTTTGAAAGGGATGCGCTTCAATTGCTGGAAAAACTTTTTGGGGAAAAGGATGTAGTCGTAATGGTCGGTGGCAGTGGTCTATATAACGATGCCGTAACTAAGGGATTGGATAAATTTCCCAAAATCGATCCGGATATCCGGAAGCATTTGAACAAGGTGTATTCGGAAAATGGCATCCAAAACCTTCAAGAGCAATTAAAATCAGAAGACCCCTTCTATTATGACAAAGTGGATATAGAAAATCCCCATCGTCTGATACGTGCCCTGGAGGTCTGTTTCGGCACGGGAAAGCCCTACTCCTCTTTTCTGGAGAAGGCAAAAAAATCACGGCCTTTCAGAACGATAACCATCGGTTTAAAAGCGGATAGGCAACTCGTCTATGATCGCATCGACACAAGAGTAGATGACATGATTGCCCAAGGCCTAGTGTCGGAAGCCCAAAAATTAAAAAAATTCCAAAATTTAAATGCTCTTCAAACGGTAGGCTACCAAGAGCTTTTTAACCATTTTGAGGGAAATTGGACTTTGGATTTTGCCATTTCGGAAATAAAAAAGAATACCCGAAGGTTCGCCAAGCGCCAGATGACCTGGTTCAGGAAAAATAAGGATACCATTTGGGTTCCTCATGACATCGGGACAGATGCTCTTGTTTCAGCGGTAGAAAATAAATTTTTTACAATGGAAAAAAACAAACACATATTCTTCGTCATGGGAGTTTCGGGTTCCGGAAAGACCACTATCGGAAAGCTACTGGCCAAAAAACTCGGAATTGCATTTTTTGACGGCGACAGCTATCATCCCGAAGCCAATGTTCAAAAAATGGCCCAGGGACATCCATTGAACGACGATGATCGCAAAGGCTGGCTTGAACGGCTGAACGAACTGGCGCAGGAACATGAGAACCAAGGTGCGGTTATTGCATGCTCCGCTTTAAAAGGCAAGTACCGAAAGCTGCTACGGCAAGGGATAGAAAAAATTGATTTTGTGTATCTTGAGGGTTCATTTGATTTGATATCCAAGCGATTGACCGATCGAAAAGGACATTTTATGCCACCGGAGCTGTTGCGTTCACAGTTTGAAGCTTTAGAAATTCCTAATCATGCGATTTCGGTATCCATAGATGCTACACCTTCGGAAATAGTTTCCGATATTATGGTGCAGTTGAAGCCCAACCAAAACGGCTAAAGCCATGCTTACCATCTCTAATCTCGTTCAAATTCTAAAAAACGTATTCTGCGAACCAAAAAAGGGACGTGGCTCAATACGCTTGAAACCTTCCCGAAATTTGAATATTTGAGAACCCATCTCG
This sequence comes from Pricia sp., assembly GCF_041745955.1. Taxonomy (NCBI): domain Bacteria; kingdom Pseudomonadati; phylum Bacteroidota; class Flavobacteriia; order Flavobacteriales; family Flavobacteriaceae; genus Pricia; species Pricia sp. The sequence goes on along the minus strand of NZ_JBGTHY010000451.1, from coordinate 776 downwards.
TATAGGGTTCAGAGAAGGGACCAAAAAAAAGCCGTCTCGTTTGATTCTGAGAAGGCTTCCTAATTTTTTTTAAAAATGTATCCCTAAGATTTACGGGGAAAGAACTCTATTTCTGCTCTTCCTTTACCACCAAACGAAATCCTTCGCCATGAATATTCAGGATTTCGACGTCGTCGTCAATCTTTAAATATTTTCGAAGCTTGGCGATATATACGTCCATACTCCTCGAGGTGAAATAATTATCGTCGCGCCAAATTTTAGTCAACGCGAGTTCCCTCGGCATCAAATCGTTTTCATGAAGGGCCAGCAAACGCAAGAGTTCGTTTTCTTTCGGTGAAAGCTTAATGGCTTCCTCATCCTTATATTTGAGGAAACGCAATTTGGAGTTCAAATGAAAGTTACCCAATTCGAACTCAAACTTTTTACTTTCGGACAATGAGTTAGATGATTTTCTTTGAAGTATCGCCCTAATCTTCATCAGCAATACTTCGGAATCGAAAGGCTTGTTCAAGTAATCGTCAGCACCTGCCTTGTACCCTTTGAGAACATCTTCTTTCATGGTCTTGGCGGTAAGAAATACGATAGGTATATGTTCGTTTTTTTCACGAATTTCCTTGGCCAAGGTAAAGCCGTCCTTATAGGGCATCATAACATCTAAAATACAGATGTCGAAATTATCCTTTTTAAATTTTTCAAACCCCTCCATTCCGTTTTTTGCCAAGGTAACGTCAAAATCGTTCATTGACAGGTAATCTTTGAGCACTATCCCAAAATTG
>NZ_JBGTHY010000450.1:0-5401 GCF_041745955.1 Pricia sp. | reverse complement strand
ATGTTTCATCTGTTCTGTCTTGAAATGGGGCATGATAATATAATAATCATAAGCGCTCCGATTTTTTTCGAGCAGGTTGAGAAATAACGAATTGTCACAATGGTAAATATGGAGATCGGTATGTGAATTGCCGCCGATACTATTCACAAAACTATTATAGATACGCATCTTGTACGTACTCAACTTGTTGATCATAAATAGGATGTTGATTTTCGACAATAACTTCGTTCGACTTATATAATAGCCTTTGCCCCGTATTGAAGTGATAATTTGCCTTTCCTTTAAGATGGAATAGGCCTTTTCAACGGTATCCCTTGAGAGCAGGTACTCTTCACTAAAACTATTGATAGAGGGAATTTTTTCATCGATTTTCAGCTTTCCGATCGAAATATTGTGGATAATGGAATCCACAATTTGCCGATATTTGGGTATTCTCGATTGCCCGTCGATTTCTACATACTTGAAAATATCCATGGTTCTCGTCTTAGGAATCCGTAAGGTAACGAACTCTTTTAAATTAATGCACTCCATATTTTTTTTACCCATACAGTACAGTACAGGATACAAACCTGACTTTCACAACTTATTTTAGCTGAAAGAATAACCAAAAAACAATTATTATGGGCAATCCGGTCAAAGAATTTAAATATGTAGATTACCTCTGGGACGATAAAAAAGCGGCCGAACTGGGCGACAATCAGGTCGAACTTTTTTTATACCGATCGAATATTCTCGGGGCCGATTTACGAATAACCAACTATGGTGGCGGAAATACAAGCTGTAAGACCATCGAAAAAGATCCCTTGACCAATGCCGAGGTCGAGGTCATGTGGATAAAAGGTTCCGGTGGCGACATCGGTACGTTGACACGTGATGGTATCGCCGGTCTCTACGTGGATCGATTGCGGAACCTTAAAAATGTGTATGGTGGTCTAGAGGATGAAGATCGTATGGTCGGATTGTTCGACCATTGTATTTACGACCTCGATAGCCGCGCGCCATCTATCGACACCCCGTTACACGGATTGCTTCCCTTTAAACATATCGACCACCTCCATCCGGATGCCCTTATTGCCGTCGCTGCGGCGAAGGATAGTGAGCAGGTAACCAAAGAAATATGGGGGGATACTATGGGATGGGTGCCTTGGCAACGCCCCGGTTTCGATTTGGGACTGCAATTGGAAAAATGTCTGAACGACAATCCCGGTATCCGCGGCATCGTTTTGGGAAGCCACGGCCTGTTCACCTGGGGCGATACTTCGTATGAGAGCTACGTGAACAGTTTGGAGGTCATCGAAATGGCATCCGGATATATCGCCCAAAAAATCAAGGGGAACGGTAGTGTTTTTGGAGGACAAAAAATCGAAAGCCTTCCAAAGAACGAACGCAAAGAGCAAGCCGCGATGCTTATACCGATACTCCGGGGACTTTGTTCCGCAGAAAATAAGATGATCGGCCATTTTAACGATAGTGATACGGTGCTGGAATTTATCAACAGTAATGATATGGAACGCTTGGCCCCGATGGGTACTTCTTGTCCCGATCATTTTCTGCGTACGAAAATCCAGCCGTTAGTACTCGAACTTGATGCCGACGCCGACCTTTCGGATTCCGATTCGGTTCTGAAGCAGCTGAAACCGGCCTTCGAAAAGTACAAGGCGTCGTATGCGGATTATTACGAAAAACACAAGCACCCGAACAGCCCCGCGATGCGCGATGCCAGTCCCGTAATCATCATCTACCCAGGTGTCGGCATGTTCAGTTTTGCCAAGAATAAACAGACCACACGGGTGGCCAATGAATTTTACGTCAACGCCATCAATGTAATGCGGGGCGCGGAGGCCATTACCGAATATACTTCTTTACCCAGGCAAGAAGCCTTTGATATCGAATATTGGTTGTTGGAGGAAGCTAAACTACAACGCATGCCGAAGGAAAAACCCTTGTCCCGAAAAATCGCTTTGGTGACCGGTGCAGGCGGCGGAATCGGCAAGGCCATTGCGGATAAGTTGGCCGAAGAGGGCGCGAACGTAGTGCTCACGGATATTGCAGAAGACCGTCTGCAGGAGGCTCTGGATACCTTCGGGAAAGATACGGCCACCTACGCCGTTTGCGATGTGACCAAAAAGGAATCGATTGCCGATGCATTTAAAAAAGCCTGTCTTGATTTTGGAGGCGTAGACATAGTCGTCCACAGTGCGGGACTCGCCATCTCAAAACCGATCGAGGAAACCACCGAAAAGGATTGGGACCTGCTACAGAACGTACTCGTCAAAGGTCAGTTTGAACTTGCCAAACAGGCCGTGGCCATTATGCGCAAACAAGATCTTGGTGGGGATTTTATCAGTATCGCCAGCAAAAACGGACTCGTATCCGGCCCTAATAATGTTGGCTACGGCACCGCCAAGGCAGCCCAGCAGCACATGGCTCGTCTCTTGGCGGCCGAACTGGGCGGGGATAAGATTCGAGTGAACACGGTCAACCCCGACGGCGTCATCGTGGGCAGTAAGATATGGGAAGGCGATTGGGCCGAAGGCAGGGCCAAAGCCTATGGCATAACGGTCGAGGAACTCCCCGCCCACTATGCCAAAAGAAATCTATTGAACGAAATTATCTATCCCGATGATATCGCCAACGGGGTTTTTGCCCTTGTTGGTGTTTTGGATAAAAGTACTGGAAATATTATTAATGTTGATGGGGGAATGGCGAACGCCTTTGTGCGGTAATCGATTCGACGTTGCAAGGTGTTTTCGCGGGACATTAGACCTCGCAAGGTGTTTTCGCGGGTCATCAGACCTGCAAGGTATGAGCGAGGCACGAGATCCTTGTAGGTCTAGCTCGATGTTTTTTCCTAACCCGCCAGACCTACAATGAACCCTCCTTACGGTCGGGAATACCTGGCAGGTCGACCAAAAGCGGGAACACCTGGCAGGTAGATCATAATTCAAATCCAAATGAAAATAGGAAAACAACATATAGAAGATGTCAACCAAAAGTTCCTCGACGACCACCTCGAAACCTTCGATTACATCGCAAACCAATTGACCAAAAAGGGAATAGAGGTCGAGAATGTCGTTCAAAAACTGGCGGATTTCCAAGTTGCCATTCCCAGTTGGGCCTTGGGCGCGGGCGGTACACGCTTTGGCCGCTTTGGATTTCAGGGCGAGCCGGGCACACTGGAACAAAAGATAGACGATGTCGGTGCCATCCATGCGCTGACCCAAACGGCGGGCGCCATTTCCCTGCATATTCCATGGGATGTCCCAAAGGATTATCAGGCCATCAAAGAATTGGCACAATCCCACCAAATTACCTTTGATGCGGTCAACTCGAACACGTTTCAAGACCAGAAAAATGCAGGGCAAAGCTATCGGCACGGATCGCTCAGCAATATCGACGAAGCGGTCCGGCAACAGGCGGTCGAACATAACAAGGAAGTTATTATGATAGGGGATAAACTGGGTTCAAAAAGCCTAACCGTTTGGTTGGCGGACGGGGCTTCTTTCCCGGGGCAGACCAATTTTCAGTCCGCTTTGCAACAGACTCAAAAAAGTCTAAAAGAAATATATAAAATCCTTCCTGAAGACTGGAAACTGTTTATCGAATACAAGCCTTATGAGCCCAATTTCTACAGTACGGTCATAAAGGATTGGGGCACATCCTTTTTATTGGCCAACGAATGTGGCGAAAAGGCGTATACTTTGGTAGACCTCGGCCATCACCTCCCAAATACGAACATCGAACAAATCGTTTCGACTTTGATGCTCAAGGGCAAGCTGGGCGGATTCCATTTTAACGATAGCAAATACGGCGATGACGATCTGACCGTGGGCAGCGTAAAACCCTATGCGCTCTTCTTGATTTTTAACGCCTTGGTCTATGGCATGGAAAACAATCCCCAAAACCCCTACCCGGCCTGGATGATCGATGCAAGCCATAACATCAAAGACCCGCTCGAAGATATCATACAATCGTTGGAAGCCATCCAAGAAGCTTACGCCAAAGCATTGTTGGTGGACCAAAAGGAATTGAACGATGCACAGCAAAATCACGACGTGGTCAGATGCCAAGAAATTCTTCAGGACGCTTACCGTACCGATGTCCGGCCGTTATTGCAAAAAGCAAGGTTGCAGACCGGTGGGGCGCTGCATCCGCTGAAAGCCTATCGCTCAATGGGCGTAAGAAACAAATTGGTGGCCGAGCGGGGTGCGGATTCAGTAGCATCGGGACTATGAAAGAAGTAACAGCCATATTCGACATCGGCAAGACCAACAAAAAGTTTTTTCTTTTTGACGGGGACTACCAAGAGGTGTATCGGGAATATATCCGCTTTGACCTGATCAAAGACGAAGATGGCCATCCTACGGAAGACCTAAAAGCACTAGAAGTTTGGCTAAAGGAAGTTTTCGATCGGATTTTAAACGCCAAGGAATTCAATATTACCGCCATCAATTTTTCCACGTATGGCGCTAGTTTTGTCCATTTGGATGAAAACGGGAAGGTACTTACGCCCCTATACAATTACACAAAACCTTTGGATGAAGAACTGATTGCATCCTTCTATAAAAAATATGGTCCGGAAACAGAGTTCTCGACCCAAACCGGATCGTCAAATTCCGGGATGTTAAATTCAGGGATGCAGCTCTACTGGCTCAAGCATACCCGACCGAAAATCTTTAAGAAGATTGCCTATTCGCTACACCTTCCACAGTACATCAGCTATTTGTTTACAGGTATTCCCATCAGCGAATATACCAGTATCGGGTGCCATACCGCCCTGTGGGATTATGATAAAAAGGATTATCACGAATGGGTATATACAGAGGATATCCACCGCATTCTCCCTCCTATCGTTTCTACGGAGACCAGCATCAACATGAACTACAACGGCAAACGCATTAAGATCGGGGTCGGTATTCACGATAGTTCAGCGGCACTTCTGCCCTACGTTCGCAGCGTTAAAGAGAAATTTATTTTGGTTTCCACCGGTACGTGGAGTATTGCCCTCAACCCGTTTACGGAAAGGTCTCTCTCGGAAGCCGACATGAAAAACAACTGTATCAACTATATGCGTATCAATGGAAAAGCGGTAAAGGCCAGTCCAATGTTTTTGGGGAACGAATATAGCCTTCAGGTAGCCGACCTATCCAAAAGATACAAGGTTCCTCCCGATTTTCATAAGACCGTAGCCTTCGACTATCAAGTATTTTACGAAATTATCAAGGATTTTGAACACGCTTTCCGATGGATAAGTATTGAGGATGACAACATGCCGTCCGAGACATATTTTAAATATGATCGCTTTGAACATGCCTACCACCAGCTGATGATCGAATTGGTATTGCTTCAGGTAAAAAGTATCAAAATTGCGGCCGGAGAAGATCACATCGAAAAATTATAT
>NZ_JBGTHY010000449.1:0-1769 GCF_041745955.1 Pricia sp. | reverse complement strand
ACAGCAATACTTATTGGCTTCATACAGGCCATAAATTTCTTGCGGTTCTTCTTAAAAAGGGAATTTGGAATCTGTTCGTATTTCATGGCCTATTGACTTTTCCCAAAAATAAGGATTTACGATAAGGACTTGAACGGAAAGACCCCAAAGGTTTTATAAAACCTTTGGGGTCCGGAATTGAAGTTGGTTAATTGATTGCAAATTAACAAAAAATTAAGTTATTTTCCAAGTCAAATGGGTGTTCATTTTAAAAATAAAATCTCTTCGCTCGCTATACTTCCCATAAAAAAATCCCAATCGCGGATTGGGAACGGTATACCCAAGTTTTTTAGCTCGTTCGAACGGATTCTAGGTGCATAATGACTTTTCGAATGCAAGCATCCAATTCTTTTTTGATTTCAGTTTCCCAAAATCGGAAGACGGTGTAGCCTAAACGCTGCAGTTCGGCGTTTACCTCTCCGTCACGTTGCATATTGCGCTCTATCTTGGCGATCCAGAATTCACGGTTGGTCTTGACCCTAGGTTTTCTTGCCGGCCAATTATGGCCATGCCAATATTCCCCATCGATAAAAATTGCGGTATTATATTTTTTTAGGAGTATGTCGGGCTTGCCAATCAACTTTTTGTAATCGATACGATAACGATAACCTTCTGCATATAAGGCTTTTCGGAAAGCTAGCTCGGGCTTGGTGTTCTTGCCCCGGATCTTACTCATGATTTTCGAACGCTTCGGCGTAGTGTAGAAACCGGATTCTTCGTTGAAGCGCGGAACTTTGATGCGTTCTTCGGAGTAGTTTTTGGGCATGACCTAAAATTAGGAGTACCACGGAAAAAAGGCTGTTAAGTAAATGCCAAGAAAATTTGGGTTAGCCTTACCCTTTCAATTTCGCCGACAAATATTCCCGGTTCATTCTGGCAATGTTCTCCAATGAAATCCCTTTGGGACATTCCACCTCACAGGCGCCAGTATTACTGCAATTACCAAAGCCCTCAAGATCCATTTGACGTACCATGCTCTGAACACGTTCGGTCGCCTCGACCCGGCCTTGTGGAAGCAAAGCAAATTGAGACACCTTGGCAGCGGTAAACAACATGGCACTCGCATTTTTACAGGCGGCAACACAGGCACCACAACCGATACAGGTAGCGGCGTAGAAAGAATCGTCAGCGTTTTCCTTTTCGATGGGCGTGGCGTTCGCATCGACCGTATTTCCCGAAGTGTTTACGGAAATATAGCCACCTACTTGCTGTATTCTATCGAAAGCACTCCGGTCGATGACCAAATCTTTGATTACGGGAAAGGCCGTTGCCCGAAAAGGTTCGATAACAATCGTATCGCCATCGTTGAACTTTCGCATGTGTAATTGGCAGGTGGTCACCAACCGATCGGGACCGTGGGGTTCGCCGTTGATTTGCAGCGAACAAGAACCGCAGATGCCCTCACGGCAGTCGTGATCGAACTGCACAGGTTCTTCCCCTTTATTTATCAGCTCTTCGTTCAGCACATCCAACATTTCCAAAAATGACATATCCCCTTCAATACCTTTGATAGGGTAGTCTTTCATTTCTCCTTTGGACTTAGCGTCCTTTTGACGCCAAATTTTCAAGTTTAATTTCATAGTTTTTTATTTATAGGAGCGAGTCTTCAATTCGATATTCTCATACTTCAAATCCTCCTTGTGCAAAACGGCATCTTTCGGCTCGCCTTTGTATTCCCAAGCGGATACAAATTTGAAATTTTCATCGTCACGCAGGGCCTCGCCGTCTTT
>NZ_JBGTHY010000448.1:0-3133 GCF_041745955.1 Pricia sp. | reverse complement strand
ATTTTGTTGAAGAAGTAGAGCATACCATTGAATTGATAGTAAAGAATCCGGAAATGTCCAAGGTTTCCCTATATGATAATATCAGTAGGGAAGCATTTATCACCAAGCATACTACCATGTTCTACAGGATATTGGACGACTCAATCGAAATTGAATACTTCTGGGGGAATTTTGATGATCCTGAAAAGATAAACGAATTACTAAAGTTCAAATAAAAGATAGGTTACTAGGCTTCTATTTCATTAAATTGGGGTCATAATGATATTTATATCTATGTAAACGATTTGTCGACAAGCCTTAAAATGAAAAAAAGTTTAATAATTTTGACATTGAAAGCTATGGTGGGACTTTATTCCTGTGGACAAAGCGGAAAATCAAAATCTAATAAATATAGTGCAGTCCTTGGCAACCTGAAGGAATGTGTATTTCTTTTTAGCGAGGAAGTCAACGTCCTGATAAGTGGATATCTCTCAAAACATATGCTCGTACCGAATTCGATAGGCAATGAAAAGGACAGAATGGTATTCAAGGCACTGACCGACAACTATAATCGTCTAAAAACTTAATAAACGATGGTTTCCGACAAGGACAAAATGGACTGAAAGCTGTATTTGTATAGGGACTATACCCTAAAATTGTAAATTTTCCTGTTCATACAACACATTTGGCGCAAGCATAAAAGTAAATGCCTCAATCTATAACATACCGACCAGTGGAAATTCATCCAAGGCTAAAAAAGCCCGAATTATGGATAGGTATCCTCCTTGTGGTCATCAGCCTTTCAGTTTTTCAGGACTATTTGTTCAGCCGAATACAAAATACAGGATTTTACATATCGGAATCCTTGCTCTACAACCTTATTTGGGCCTTCCTCGCACCATTGGCATATTTGGAGCTCAGGTTTTTCAAACTGCTCAAACTCCAAAGCAAATTTGGACGGATCGTTCTTTCGGTCGCATTGGGCGGCCTCTTTACCATAGTACACATTTTAGTTTTTGCATCCTATTTTGTGGCGGTCAGCTATTTTGCGTTTTCTCCGACACACCGTTTTCCACATATTTTAAGTACAGCCCTATCCAATCAATTTTACATCCTCGTTCTTTTTTATGTCATGGTCCCGCTATTTTTCAGCTCCAAAAAAAAGGACGGCCGACATACCGGGTGGACAACCGAATATCCCGGGATAATCAAGATCAAGGTGGGCCTCAGGATCGTTTCGTTGGACACTATGGCCATTCAGACCGTTTCAGCGGAAAAACCGTACACAGTTGTGATGCTTGGCGACAAAGAATATTTGGACAACCGTACATTGAGGGATTTTGAGGTTGTACTGGACCCTGAGCACTTCGTTCGGGTACACCGTTCGTCCATAGTCAACAAAAGGTACGTCAAAGAACTGAAATCGAGAAAGAACGGCGACTACGACGCCAAGCTCCAAAATGATCGAATCATCAGGTTCAGTAGACATTACAGGGCCAATTGGGAAGGCCTACTCCATTGAGACAATTTCACACTCCACTTGGCAAATTGCAGCATCAGGGGGAAATAGAATGCCGTTCCGACAGTATATTTTTGGTTCAAAGCAGCTTTTATGTTCATAATACGAAAATCGGGAATCGCCCTATTAGCGGCCTTCGGGCTTATGGCATGTAACGGACAAAGCCATACAACGAGCGTTCAGGACGAGAAGTTGAGCGAAGATTTCGACAAATCGCCTCCTTTTTACTATAAAATGCCCGCCGGCCTTTCCTCGGAGGATACAAGTCCGGGATGGAAACAGGATGGACAGAAGATTCTCCTTACGGGAACCGTTTATGAAAGGGACGGAAAGAACCCTGCCCCGAATGTAATTCTCTACTATTACCACACCGACATTCATGGCATGTACGCGACCAACCCCGACGAACCGCTGAACATGCCGAAAAACAAACTAGGCCAGACCCACGGACACATCAGAGGCTGGATAAGGACGGATTCCGACGGTAGATACACCATTAGAACAGTGATTCCGGGAGCCTACCCGAGCAGGGGGGAACCAGCACACGTACACGTGACGGTAAAGGAGAAAAATATGAAAGAACCTTACTACATCGACGATTTCGTATTCGATACTGACCCCTTGCTGACCTCTGAAAGAAGAAACAAGATGGAAGACCGAGGAGGGAGCGGAGTTGTCCGGTTTGTTGGAAAACAAAGTTTATGGATTGGCGAGCGAAACTTGATTTTGGGATTGAACATTCCGAATTATCCAAAATCGAATATTCCAAGGGCCGAATCGGGCAAAAAAATTGGGGAGGATATAAGTTCCTTTACGCCTTACCATGCCTTTGGCCCGGATAAGGGCACGACGACCTGTCCAATCTGCAAGTATGGGTGGTACCACGGTATTCTCTACTTTGTTGGCAATAACCCCAATTGGGAGGAAATTAAAAGATGGCTCACGTTTTTAGAATATGAAAGCCGGAAGAGGGAAAAGTATTTAAAAGCCTATTTCGTGTATGGAAACGAAAACGACTACAATACGGAAAATCGACTTTCCCGATTGGAAGAACTGGGACACGAACTTAAACTGGGGAATATTGCCTTGACCTTTGTCCCTTCATTTTCCGACAGACCCTCGGAAATATATTTGAACGAAATTGACCAGAACGTAGGGAACACCTTTATCATCTACCGAAGAAGTATTATCATAGGAAAATACACGGACCTAAAGCCGACCGAGGAAAATTTTAACGAAATACGTTACCGGCTTGGACAAACGACCAATGAGTACTTCAGACTTCCCAAAGTGGAAAAGGAGTAGGCCGGTTTACAGAAGACATGCTGTAAAGGCAATGGCGTTTCAGGTGCAAGATTGAAACTTTTCCCGTGGAAAATGTATCTTTCCATAAAAAAAAACAGTATAATCCGGTGTTAGCATTATATTCGACAATTCGCAAAAGTTCAAATAAAGGATTAAAATATGCTTACAGCAATCAGTCCAAAAATCCCCATGCGTAGCAAGGCAATCACTAAGAATTTTTATTTACGTCAATTAGGATTCAAAGAATTTGGAAATGCCGACTATGAAGATTACCTGATGTTGGAAAAGGACAAAATCCAAATCCATTTTTTTGCATTCAAGTCACTTGAC
>NZ_JBGTHY010000447.1:0-2932 GCF_041745955.1 Pricia sp. | reverse complement strand
CGTTATCCGAGAAATCAGTGGGTATCATTAGGTGCTTCATGCCGGTCTAGATTTTGCTTCAGTACCGTAAAACTAGAGCGTTAAGACCGGGTATATTATGACAATGGTCATGTTGTGTAAAAGAAAAGATCAATCCACCCGACGCAACCGATCTAAATCGAGGATTCTGATATTGCGGTCTTCGATGCCTATCAGCCCTTCTTTTTTAAAACCGGAAAGGGTACGGATCAATGTTTCGGTAGCCATACCGGCCACACTGGCAAGATCGCTGCGAAGAATATGAAGGTTTCCCTTTGGGTCCTTTTGAAGTTTCTCCGCAAATTTTAGGATGGTACTCGCCGTTTTCCGGCGGACGGAACCATAGGCCATTTCCAGCAATTGTTCCTTGGCCTCGGAAAGGTTCTCGGAAAGAAATTGTACCAGTTCCACGGTCAGGCCATGGTTTTCCAGTAATAGACTTTTTAAATTCTCGACAGAAATAGCAACCAATCCGGTGTCTTCCATCGCGGTGGCATATTCACTATGGGTCGTGTTCGGGGAGAAACAGCTAAAACCGAAAAAATCATCAGGTTTATAGATGCCCGTAATCAGGTCTTTACCGTTACTATCAAGTTTATGGGTCTTTACCACTCCTTTCAATACCAAGTATACCGTATTGGAATGCATACCCTCTCGGTAAATGGTTTCGCCCGTTGCAAAACCATGTTCCTGCCCGTTGTCGTCGATGTAGTTTTTGAGGTCGTGAATACTTTTAACGGGAATGTCCACAGATTGTCTCACAGCAAGACTTTCTGTATTTCCTTCTTTTAAGATCGCCGTTTTCGCGAGTCTGCTCTCAATGGCTCCGATCAGTTCGGTTTCCATGAAAGGTTTGGTCAGGTAATCGTCCGCGCCGTGCTCCATGCCCTTACGGATATCTTTGTGTTCGGTCTTTGCGGAAAGGAATATAAAGGGGATGCCCTTTGTTCGGATATCTTGGGATAAGGCTGCCAAAACCCCGAAACCGTCCAGTTCTGGCATCATGATATCACAGACGATTACATCGGGAAGGTATTCTTTGATAAGTTCCAAACCTTTTTTTCCGTTTGCCGCCGTCCGCACTTCATAATCGGAAAGTTCCAACAATTCGGCCGTATTTTCCCTTAGAACGGTGTCGTCTTCGATAAGGAGTACTTTTTTCAAAACCATAACTCTCCCATAACTTTTTAACTACCTATAGCAAGGGTTTCCCGCTTAGTCTTCCAGCGGCAGTTCCACCGTAAAGGTACTCCCTTTATTTTCGGTGCTCTTAAAATTGATGTTGCCGCCTAGATTCTCAACATGCGCCTTTACAATATTGAGGCCGATACCCGTTCCCTGGGTCGTCAATACATTTTCTGCCCTAAAATAACGGTCGAAAATGTATTTTTGGTCTTTTTTGGGGATGCCGATGCCCAAATCTTTGATATGGAAAACGATCTTGTCCTTCATTAGGTCTACTTTTAGATCTATTTCCGTGTCCTCCCGGGAATATTTCACGGCATTGTTCAGAAGATTGGTCAGCACAAGGTCCGCTATTTTTTCGTCTTGGTAGATATTTACATCATCGATATTCTGCGGATAATTGATATGTTGCCCGCTTTTTAGCATCATATTGGCATTGTAGACGACCTCGTTGACCAGCTTGCTCAACGAGAATTTTGAATACCGATACACTTCCTTTCCTTTTTCCATTCTTTCCATGGACAAGAAATCGTTCAAAATATGGGTCAGGTGGTGTACACCACCGATTATGGTATTTAGGTGCTTGTCCCTTTTTTCCTGCTGATCTTCCTTCGTATATTTTCCTACCAAAGTGGCGGAGGTCAATATACCACTCAGGGGCGTTTTGAACTCGTGGGAGACCAGGGACAGGAACTTGGTCTTCAGCTCGTTCAGCTCTTTTTCGGTTTCCAAGGCCTTTTTTAATTGTTCCGTTCGTTGCTCAACGGTTTTTTCGAGTTTTTGGGTATAGTTTTTCCGATCTGAAATATCCAGAATTATGGCAATTACCATTTGCCGGTGGTTCACGGTCGATGTTTGCAAATGTACCTCTACAGGATAGGTGGTACCGTTCTTCCGGCGCTGTACGGTCTCGAAATCGATTTTTTCTTTTTCACCGTAAAGGAGGGGCGAAATCAATTTTCGGAAACTGGCTTCGGTAAACTCCGGTTTTAAATCTAACGGGGTCATTTTTTTGCATTCCGCAAGGGTATATCCCGTATATTTCTGTGCACCGTGATTGACATTGACGAAAAGTAGCGATTCGGCATCGTATACGTATATCTCGTTGAGCGATTCATCAAAGATACTGGCTAGATGCCCTATTTCCTGTTCCGCCAAAAGTCGATCGGTAATAGGGTTTTGAATGCCTACGAAATGGGTCGTTTTTCCTTCTTTGTCCGCAATGGGGCTAATGGAGACCTCGTTCCAGAACAGCGTGCCATCTTTTTTATAATTACGCAATTGCACTCGGCAGCTTTTGCCTTTTTGTATGGCACGCCGCATTTTTTTTACACCTTCTTGATCGTGGTCCCCGTTCTGCAAGAACCGGCAATTCTTGCCTAGCGTTTCTTCTTTCGGGTATCCCGTAATCCTTTCAAAAGCGGCATTTGAATAGATAATAGGATGGTCAGGTTGCAGTGCATCCGTAATGGTAACACCGTTTAGGGCGGCATCGAGTGCCGCGGTCCTCATTTTTTGGCTCTCCTCGATTTTTTTTCGCTCCGTTATGTCGATGACCAAAGCCATTACGTAGGTGTGGCCATCAATCGAAAACGGATTAAGGCCAACTTCCAATGGAAATTGTTTTTGGTTTTTTCGTACCCCGAAGAGTGACCGCCCCAAGGCCATTCTCCTTTTTTCATGTTTCCGGGAATAATTTTTGATATGTTTTTGGTGTACATTCCGATAG
>NZ_JBGTHY010000446.1:0-3948 GCF_041745955.1 Pricia sp. | reverse complement strand
ATTCGCTACCTTAAAAAACGGGGACTATCTGGTAGGCGTAAAGTATAGATTCTAAAAGAAGCTTACATTGAGCTATAAAGGGCTTATTTTCATTGATGTGGTCGCACCTAGGTTCGAACAAGAAACTGAACTGTCTACATTTGTTGGTACACTTTTATAAGCCCAAAAGTTATAAGTTCGAACTATGGCGAGAAAACATGAAAACGAATTCAAGGTAAGGACAAATTAAAGAGGCCAAAAAACAGGAACCAACAACATTATAAGAATAACAAGAAGTAAAGTCAGGGGTACGCCGATCTTGATAAAATCGATAAATTTGTATCTTCCCGGACCATAGACCAGAATGCACGAAGGTTCAAAAGGTGTGATAAGCGAGACGGAGGCACCAAGCATAATGGCTATTGCAAACGTTCTTGGATTGGCGTTCAGGATATGGGCGGCTTCAAGGGCAACGGGCAGCACCACCAGGGCGGCAGCGGCGTTAGACATAGGTTGGGTAAGAATAATCACCAGTATTACAAAACCTGCCAGCACATAGATTACCCCGAAATCCCCAAGAACGTTTATAATGTTTACCGCAAGAAACTCCGATGCCCCGGAATTCTGCATCGCGGTCCCGAATGCGCTCATTCCACCGATGAGCACCAGCAATTTCCAGTCCATGATCCGGTAGGCCCGTTCGATAGGCAATGCGCCTATCATTACCACGAGTAGCGCCGCTGCCAAAAAAGCGATCGAAAGAGGCACCAACTGTAATGAACCCGCTATGACAGCAATGATGAATATCAATGCCGACAGTACCCCTTTTCTTTCTTTGAACATGTTTACCTTGAAATCCCCGACAACGGAGAAATCGGTGGAATTTCTGTTACTATCGATGGTCTCTTCAATGCCCTGTACCAAAAGAACATCTCCGATGTTAAGCTTGAGGGTGCCGATTTTTTGTGATACCGTATGCCCGAAGCGATGGATTGCCAGCACGACCAAATCATAGTTCTGGCGGAATCGGGCTTCTTTAAGGGAGCGATCTATCAATCGGGAGCCGGGAGTTACCAGAACTTCCGCCAATCTGACCTTATCACTCTGTATTTCTTTGTTTGTGATGGTATCGGCGACCACTTCCAGCCCTGATGATTCCTTTACCTTGATGAGGTCATCAACCTTACATTCCACCAACAAGATGTCATCAAGCTCGAAGCGAGTGAAACGATTGGGAATGAATTCATCTTTGTCCCGAATGATTTTTATAATCCTTACATCCCAATTTGAAAGGTCAGAATGGAAAACGGTCTGCCCGATCAGCTTCGATTTTTCCAAAACGACTATTTCCGAAAGGTATTGCTTGATTTTATACTCTTCGGTGATGCTTGCCCCCGTACGATCGGGAAGAATCCGTTTCCAAAAAACAAGGATAAAAATGATGCCCGTCGTGAAAAGGACCAGTCCCACCCCAAGAATTTCAAAAAAGCCCAGAGGTTGTAGGCCGTTACTTGCAATATAACCACTGACAGCCACGTTCGTGGAAGTTCCGATTAGCGTGCAAGTACCTCCAAGTATAGAGGCATAGGCAACGGGTATTAGAACTTTGGAAGGGCTGATGCCCAATTTTCTGCACATTCCCACCACGGGCCCTGTTACCAATGCCGTTACCGTCGTATTGTTCATGAACGCGGAAAAAAAACCGGTCACAAGCATGGTGTAAACCACAAAAAGCGTTTTGCTTTTCACAAGTTTGATCATCTGTGATCCGATTTTGTCGAGCAGACCGGTTTCGGACAACGCGCCAGATATTACGAATATCGATGCAAGAATGACCATAAAATCGCTGCTGAACCCTTCAAAAGCCTCTTTTGGGCTAAGAATGCCCGAGAGGGTCAGAATGACCAAAAGTCCTATCGTAACAACATCCACCGAAAATCTTTCGCTGATGAAAAGAACCAAGGCCAAAGCCAGTAAGCCTATTACCAACGCTATCTCCATACTATTGCAATTTGATCGGTAAGCTAAAGGTAGCCAAAAGAGCTGAGCGAAAAATATATAGCAATAATATTAATTGATTTCATATGGGTTAATAAGTTGATAGTGCTATCTAGGCTTTTGTTTTAAAAATACCTTAACTAAGGTTCTAAATACCACCCGGGATGTGCATTATTGTAGGCCTGCATCTTACGGGCGCGACTAACATCGCTAACATCATCAGGATCACCATAATACTCTTCAACTTTCGCATTTAGCTGTGCAATAGTGCAGCCCCCCTTGGGTATCCATGGTAGATTTTGTGTCAACTCACCGACAGATGCCCGTTTTGGAATCCAGGACATCAGAGGCGGAGCGGCTCCCATAACGGCGGCCGCGAGCGTGCCGGTTTTTAAAAATTCCTTTCTGTTCATTATGGTTTTTTGTGTTATTTACTTTTCCTCGGAAAAAGGGAAAACAGCCTATAACATAGTTGTCGTGCCAATTAAGTTAGCGCCTAGGTCAGCATTCCAGCTATTTCCCTTATTTGCAAACCGTATACAGCGCTTATTAGCACTTTGTTCTTTGGGGTCATTGATCTTCAAGTAAATATCATAACCACCTGGGGGCACCTCATCAAAAACGGCCATTTCAAGAGAGAAGTTCAAATCACGCCATGCAGCAGTATTGTCTGCTCTGGTATTTCCATCCTCAGCGGTCAGCCAATCCCTTGCGTCAAGGTTTGTTGCTGCCGCATAAGAATTGGAAGCATCTTTGGACTTTAGAATAATCGAAACCCTTTTCCTGTTTACAACATTTCCAAAGCCTACATTTTGGATGTTCCCTTTGAACATAAGGGTACCATTTTGCGTTACGAACTCACTTGCATTGGCCTCACGCAACACTAACCGGTAACCCATTCTGTCCCGAAAATATTCCAATCCGGTCCGGCCATCATATTCAGGGTCAAAGATTCCCGTTTTGGTCTCTCCTGTGAAAGCCCTTCCCCTTAACTCTTTTTCACTAGCCGGGAAAGTAACCGGAGTAGTGAAGTTTACTTCATTATAAATAAAATCGTTCCATCGGTCGTACCGACCGTGTCTCATATTCAAAGTAGTTGTACGGAGTTGCTGGGCTTCCAAAATAGCCCCGGGCATAGTGCCAAAAACATTATCGCCGATACCACCTTCACCTTGAACAATCTGGTTTTGCTTATTGATCCAGGCGATAACCCTGTACCGATCATACACACTACCGCCGTATCTGTTATCGATCATGGAATTCCCTTCCGAAAGCGAGCCATTGTCGCCCCAACTTCCAGCGGCGTAACTATCGTTGAAAAAACCAAAACGTGCCTCGGGTGAATGCCTAAAATAGTCGCTAGTTCATCTGCGCTTTAGGCATTTTAGTTAAAAATCAAATTGCCAGAATAAACGGGTTTATGAAATCTGCCACCGGTGGGCGACCAGGCGTAAGACATCCGTTCCATTCCTTGATCGGTGCCGTCGATTACCGGAGGTCTTGAGGTATGGATTGCCCCAATCGTATAATCGGATGGCTTTTGCACAAAACATTGCATGAATGGTATCAGCGTACCAATGATCAACAAATATTTGATTCCCAATTGCTTACTGTTTATTTTTGGTTAAAAATGGACAAATCGTGGTTTCATAATTTTATGATGTCTCAAATTTGACCAACGTTTTATGTAGATCTTTTGTGTTATTGATTACCAAGGTATACAAATATTTATCTTTTCCTTGGACAATATTCAACTTGGATATCGTTACATCTTCTGAACTGAATGTCAACGCTCTTCCGGATTCTATTTTGAGTGTTAGCTGTTTACTGCTGAGCTGATCGTTCAATTTATTAGTTTCTAGAAAATCAATTTCAAGTTTATCCTCGCGAATCTGCACTTTTGTACAAACGTGGTGAACAAGCTGATTTCTAAAGGATGAAGAATTCTTAGCCAATAGTGTTTCAGGTTTG
>NZ_JBGTHY010000445.1:0-6606 GCF_041745955.1 Pricia sp. | reverse complement strand
GGAAGAATCGCTTGCTTTCTTTTATACCGAACTGCAAAAACTTGGGTTTACGGAAATCGGTTACAATACCGCTTTGGATATCACCGCCTGCCCCGGTACGGATACCTGTAACCTAGGTATCGCCAGCAGCACCGGTATCGCCGAAGAACTGGAACGAATTATCAAAGCGGATTATCCGCATTACATTGCTAATCCCGATGTGGCCATCAAAATCAGTGGCTGTATGAACGCCTGTGGCCAGCATAATATGGCAAATATCGGTTTTCAAGGGATGTCCGTCAGAACAAAGGACAAACTGGTCGCCCCGGCCCTACAGGTCTTGTTGGGCGGTGGCAATATAGGCAACGGCGAAGGTCGATTTGCAGATAAGGTTGTAAAGGTTCCCAGCAAACGTGGGCCTGAAGCCTTACGCCTGATTTTGGACGATTTCGACCAGAACGGAAACGGAAAATCCTACGCCGATTACTATGCGGAAAAGGGACAGATGTATTTCTACGATTTCTTGACGCCATTGTCCGACATTGACAACCTTACCCCCGATGATTTTATCGATTGGGGCAACACCGAAAGGTATGAGAAAGCCATTGGTATTGGTGAGTGCGCGGGTGTGGTCATCGACCTCATTGCGACCTTATTGTTCGAAAGCGAAGAGAAAATCGTAAATGCGCAAGAAAGTTATGATGAAGGAAAATGGGCGGCGAGCATATACCATTCGTATTCCTCGATGGTCAATTCTGCCAAGGCGTTGCTGACCTCCGAAAAAGTAAAGGTCAATACCCACGCCAGTATCCTGAAAGATTTCGACGAAAAATTCGTCGCCGACGGCAGGATTCCCGTTGCAGGCGGATTCGAAGCCTTGGTGCTACGGCTAAAATCAAACGAACCCACTGAAGCTTTCGCTAAAAGCTATTTAAACGATGCCAAGGGATTTCTAAAATCCGTTGAGCAATTCAGGGAACAAGAATTGGCAGAAGTATAGCGATTATGAAGATGGATGGACAGAAACATATAGACGACATCTCGACAGCCGGGCACCTCGACGGCGCTGGTCATACCCTGCGCCAAAGCCGGGGGCGTTTGACCGTTATAGGTGCAGGTCCGGGCGATAAAGAACTCATCACGCTAAAAGCCGTTAAGGCTTTGCAAAGCGCAGATGTGGTTTTGTACGATGCTTTGGTGAATGCCGAACTTTTAGAATACGCCTCAAATGCCGAGCACATCTTTGTCGGCAAGCGCAAGGGCTGCTATTCCTATCAACAGCAACAAATCAATGAGCTGATCGTAAACCGGGCAAAATCCCATGGACATGTCGTACGCCTCAAAGGCGGAGACCCTTTCGTATTTGGCCGTGGCGCAGAAGAAATGGAATATGTAGCCAAACACGGACTCGATGTCGCCATGGTACCCGGAGTATCGTCGTGCCTATCGGTACCGGCCGCACAAAACATTCCCGTAACCAAAAGAGGGGCCGCGGAAAGTTTTTGGGTCATCACGGGCACGACCAAAGAGCACAAATTATCAGGGGATGTTGCGTTGGCTGCAAAAAGTAGTGCAACGGTCGTGATTTTAATGGGGATGTCAAAACTATCCCAAATCGTAGCACTTTTCAAAAAAGAAGGAAAATCGGAAACGCCCATTGCTATCATCCAAAACGGTACCCGGAAAGATGAAAAGGTAGGGGTTGGCACGATAGTATCCATAGAAAGGGAAGTCCAACGACAACAATTGGCCAATCCGGCGATTATTATTATTGGGGAGGTAGTTAGGCATCGGGAAATAATGACTGACCTGCAAGGTGTCGTCGCCAACAACGACCTGCAACAAGGTGTCCTCAACGACGACCAGCAAGGTATGGGCGAGGCACGAGCGATCCTTCTAGGTCTAGGGCAGCATCTCGAAGTAAACACAAAGCCTTGATTTCAACATCTCTCTTAAAAAAGATCGATGAGTTTGTGAATTTTAACCAGAAAGTAAAGCCATATAGATTGCCGCCGAAGTTTATTCTGAGGGGAGTCGAAGGGCAGGAACGATAAAAAAGTAATTAGTTATGATAAAAACGGATCTTATAATAATAGGCGCAGGCCCAACCGGACTTTTCACCGTTTTCGAAGCGGGATTGTTGAAATTGAAGTGTCATTTAATAGATGCTTTGACACAACCCGGCGGGCAATGTTCCGAGATATATCCCAAAAAGCCCATTTACGATATTCCGGCCTTCCCGGAAATCTTGGCGGGTGAACTTGTGGATAACCTAATGGAACAGATAAAACCCTTCGAACCCGGATTCACTTTGGGCGAACGCGCCGAAACCTTGGATAAGCAAGAGGATGGTTCCTATATCGTTACGACCAATAAGGGCACAAAACACCAAGCTCCCGTAGTGGTTATCGCAGGTGGACTGGGCTCTTTCGAGCCCCGTAAGCCTCTCATCGAGAACATTCTCGATTTTGAGGACAAAGGTGTGGCCTACATGGTGAAAGATCCGGAAGTATACCGCGATAAAAAAGTGTTGATTGCCGGCGGAGGTGATTCCGCTTTGGATTGGGCCATATTTTTGGCCGATGTAGCGTCGGAAGTATATTTGGTGCACCGCAGAAAAGAGTTCCGAGGTGCCTTGGATTCCGTCGAAAAAGCAGCTGAACTGGCCAAATTGGGTAAAATAAAACTCTTTACCGAGGCCGAGGTTAAAAAACTGTATGGAGACGAACATCTAGAGGCCGTCGTTATCAAACATAACAGTTACGAAAAAGGGGAGACCTATGTTGAGGTCGATAATTTTATTCCCCTGTTCGGTCTTTCCCCAAAATTGGGCCCTATCGGCGATTGGGGCCTCGAAATCGAGCGCAACGCCATCAAGGTCAACAATGCCAAAGATTATCAGACCAATATTCCCGGTGTTTTCGCTATCGGTGATGTCAATACCTATGAAGGTAAATTAAAATTGATTTTATCCGGTTTTCATGAGGCCGCCGTCATGTGCCAGTTCGCGTATCAACGTATCAATCCCGGAAAACGCTATGTAATGAAATATACGACGGTTGGCGGGGTGACGGGATTCGATGGTTCTAAGAAGGAGGCTAAAAAAGAGGTGGTGCAGAGTATTGCCTAGTCTTGAGGGAAGACTTGGATCACTAATTTGCAAGGTATTGTCGCTCCGGCGCCTCTTTGTAGATCTGAGGCAGGGATTAATCGGCTCCCGTCAGACCTACAAGGAACTCTCCCTACGGTCGGGAATACCTTGCAGGACCCTCTAGTACCTAGCAGGACTCTCAGGTAACTACCAAAAACAACCGACTTTCCTTGCTTTTCATCCCCCTGTACCGTTACTTTGCAGTGAGTTCATTCTAAAAATTGAAACGTTATCAAGAAAGGCGGAGGGATTGGACCCTATGAAGCCTTAGCAACCCTTTGGTTTATCCCGATGCTTTCGGGACCTAAAAGAAGGTGCTACATTCTATCGCATCAATGGCGCGGCAGATAACTTAAACCGAGACTGTTAGTCTATTGTTTCCTCTTGATAATAAAAACTTTAGATGAGCCCATTCAACGTAATGGGTTTTAATATGGTATGCCTATATGATTAAAGAGATACTACAAGAGCGGATTTTAGTCCTCGACGGCGCCATGGGCACTATGCTACAACGCTATAAGTTCACCGAAGCCGATTTTAGGGGAGAGCGGTTCAAAAACTGGGAGCATCCATTGCAGGGCAACAACGACCTTTTGTCCTTGACCCAACCCGAGGCCATCGCCGAGGTGCATCGCAAATATTTCCTAGCTGGTGCCGATATCGTGGAAACCAATACCTTTTCAGGAACCACGATCGCCATGGCCGACTATTATATGGAAGAACTGGTTTACGAACTCAACTACGAATCCGCTCGAATAGCCAAAAAAGTAGCGGAAGAATTTACGGCGGCAACACCCAATAAACCTAGATTCGTAGCGGGCAGTATCGGCCCTACCAATAAGACGGCCAGCATGTCTCCCAATGTCAACGACCCCGGGTTTCGTGCCATCTCTTTCGACGAACTTCGTATCGCTTACAAACAGCAGGTCGAGGCCTTGTTAGATGGTGGTGCCGACCTGCTTTTGGTAGAAACCATTTTTGACACCCTCAACGCCAAGGCCGCCCTTTTCGCTATTGAGGAAGTCAAGGAAGAGCGCAACATCGACCCGCCGATCATGGTGAGCGGTACGATTACGGATGCTTCCGGCAGAACTTTGTCCGGACAAACGGCGGAGGCATTTTTGATTTCCATATCCCACATTCCCATTTTGTCCGTTGGTTTCAATTGTGCCTTGGGTGCCGACCAGTTGGTGCCACATTTGGAAGTATTGGCCAAAAAATCCGAACATTTTGTTTCTGCGCACCCCAATGCCGGTCTGCCCAATGCCTTCGGCGAATATGACGAAACACCAGAGCAGATGGCCGAGCAGATCAAGGAATATTTAGAAAAGGGCCTGGTCAATATCGTCGGGGGATGCTGTGGCACGACCCCCGAGCATATTGCCGCCATTGCCAACCTTGTTAAACAATATGATCCAAGACCGACGCTGGTCGAAAGTGTATAGATGGAAAAAAAGCGACCAAAATATCTGAAATTAAGTGGTTTGGAACCGCTCATCGTAACCCCTGAAAGCAATTTCGTAAACGTGGGAGAACGTACCAACGTGGCCGGTTCCAAAAAATTCCTGCGGCTTATTAAGGAGGAAAAGTTCGAAGAGGCCCTGGATGTTGCCCGCGAACAGGTAGAGGGCGGCGCCCAGATTATCGATATCAATATGGATGACGGCCTGATCGATGGCAAGGAAGCCATGGTCAAGTTTCTCAACCTCGTCATCGCCGAACCCGATATTGCCCGCGTGCCGATTATGATCGATAGCTCAAAATGGGAGATTATCGAAGCGGGATTGCAGGTGGTGCAGGGCAAATGTGTTGTGAATTCGATCAGTCTGAAGGAAGGGGAAGAAGAATTCATCCATCACGCCAAACTCATTAAAAGATACGGGGCCGCTGTCATCGTCATGGCGTTCGATGAAGTAGGCCAGGCCGATAATTATGACCGCCGCATAGAAATAGCAAAACGATCTTATGATGTTCTAGTAAACCGCGTTGGCTTTGCGCCCGAGGATATTATATTCGACCTCAATATTTTCCCGGTCGCGACCGGAATGGATGAGCATAAACTCAATGCACTAGATTTTATCGAAGCCACGAAATGGGTCAAAGCAAATTTGCCCTATTGCCACGTGAGCGGGGGGGTCAGCAATGTATCCTTTAGTTTTCGGGGCAACAATCCCGTTCGCGAGGCCATGCATTCGGTGTTTCTCTACCATGCCATCAAGGCGGGTATGAACGTGGGCATAGTGAATCCGTCGATGTTGGAAATCTATGATGATATTCCAAAGGATTTGTTGGAACGTGTCGAAGATGTCATTCTCAATCGAAGGGACGATGCCACGGAGCGACTTTTGGATTTTGCCGAGTCCGTTGTAGGAAAGGCGAAGGAAAGTAAAGTAGATCTGTCTTGGCGCGAAGAACCCCTGCAAAACAGAATTACCCGGGCCCTGGTTAAGGGAATCGACCAATATATAATCGAGGATGTCGAGGAAGCCCGGCAAGTGGCCGACAAGCCCATCGAGGTTATCGAAAGCAATCTAATGACCGGCATGAACGTCGTCGGCGACCTTTTCGGCGGCGGAAAAATGTTTCTGCCGCAAGTGGTGAAATCCGCTAGGGTGATGAAGAAGGCTGTAGCGTATTTGCTACCCTATATCGAAGAGGAAAAATTACTAAATCCCCAAGAGGGCGATACGGAAGGTAACGGTAAGATTCTTATGGCGACCGTCAAAGGCGATGTCCACGATATCGGAAAAAATATAGTAGGTGTCGTTTTGGCCTGTAACAATTATGAGATCATCGACTTGGGCGTGATGGTGCCTTCGGAAAAAATATTGGAAGAGGCCATCAAGCACAATGTAGATGCCATCGGGCTCAGCGGACTGATAACACCATCGTTGGATGAAATGGTTCACCTCGCCAAGGAAATGCAGCGCAAGAATTTCACGGTTCCCTTATTGATCGGTGGTGCGACGACCAGCAAGGCCCATACGGCGGTAAAGATTGATCCGCAGTATAGCCAGTCCGTCGTACATGTCAATGACGCTTCGCGTGCGGTGACCGTGGTGGGCGATCTGCTGCAAAAACAAACATCTAAGGCCTATAAAAAATCCATTAAGGACGATTATGAGGTTTTTCGGGAAAAATTCAAAAACCGATCACAGCATAAGGAGTACAAACCCTTGGAAACGGCCCGCGCCAATAGGTTTAAAATTGATTGGGAAGCATCCGAAATCGTAAAGCCCAAAGAACTCGGCATTCAGGTCATTGAGGATATAGATCTGGAAAAGCTTATACCTTTTATCGATTGGACGCCCTTTTTCCGTAGTTGGGAACTGCACGGCAAATATCCGGATATTTTAGGGGATGAAATCGTAGGCAAACAGGCCACCGAACTCTTTGCCGATGCGAGGGCCATGTTAAAGGATATTGTAGCGGAAAAAAAATTGCAGGGAAAGGGCATATTCGGATTGTTTCCCGCC
>NZ_JBGTHY010000444.1:0-6382 GCF_041745955.1 Pricia sp. | reverse complement strand
TTCGCCGATACGGATATCCGTCAAGGCAATTGCGTTGTAAACCCTTGCCATCTGCTTGCGCATCTTGGGAGAGTCGCGGTAGATGGGCGGCATCTCAAAAGCGGTATCGGCAATAATTTCTTCTTCGGGCAAATGCTCCCTTACATTTTTGATATACCAATCAAAAGACATCGACATGGTGCGCGACTGATGGGACTCGGCAAAATTAAAGACCGAAAAAAAAAGCTGTCCGGGTTTTTTGTTCCACCAACCGCCGGAATCGGAGCTTTCGTGCCAAGCCTCTTGGACAAATTGCTTCTCATTGGCCACGTTATAGTCTGTTTTAAAATTATTGGAGGTATGGTACCCGGCCTTTTTCAGAAAATAGGGAAAGCCTTTGATGAATTCGGGTACGGGCACCTTACTGCGATGGTGGCCGGTACCCAGTTTATAGGTCGGAACCCCCGTAATGATGGCCGACCTGCTCGGCGAACACACCGTACCCGTAGAGAAGGCATTGGTGAAAAGCACTCCCTCCTCGGCCAATTTGTCGATTACCGGTGTTGCCGCATCTTGGTTTCCGTAGCATCCGATAAACTGTGGGGAGGTATCCTCAATGGTTATCCACAATATATTCGGATTATCTTGTCCGAAGGCGCTACAGAACACGAACAAATAACAAGCTAAATATGTGATGCGGCTTTTTGTCATCCTTTGCTTTCTAGATTTACAATATCCTCTAAGCGGACAGCGCTTTATTTACTTTCGACCCAGATCGGTTGCGTAAAAGCAACATTGTCGGCAATGTCCCAAACCTCGAAACGTACCCAAGTGCTATCGTCAAGGTTCAAGTCCATTTCGAATTCTTTGTTCCCAAAGGATTTCGTATCCGATAGATCAACCCGTTGCCTTTCTACCTGCGCCCCATCGCCGGTCACTACTTCAACGTAACGGAGCGGAAATGTCCATTCCAGATCGGCTTTGAGTTTGGCCGTTTGCCCTTTTTTCAACTTTAGTGTGCTACCGCATTCTTTATCGTTGATTGTAAAGTCCTTCAACAAAATCTCCCCGGTGCCGACCCAAAAATTTCCATTGCGCAAAACATCCAAAACAGGTTGCCATCCGTATTTGAAGTCGGGCAGTTTGTCCAATTTCAGGTAGTTGATGTTCATGGCGCCGTAGAGTTCGTAATCGTTTTGGATATCGAAAACATCGACTTCGCCCAAGGCCTGTTTTTTAAGTCCCCAATTATTCATGTCGTCCAATAGGCCAAAGACGCGGTTTCCCATTTTTTCTTCGGATAAATCCGAGGGCATATTTTTCCATGCCGCACCGAGATAGCGATTGGATGTAAAGTAATCTTCCTCTTTATATTCATCGGGAAAGCCGGTCGATCCTTTGATGCGGCCATGCGCCACCCACATCAGGCCATTTTCCTTTTCGAACAGCTCTAGCACATCGGCGGAACTGCCAACGTGATATACTTTGCCATAGGTTTTGGACTTCTCGACGAAAGGTTTTTTATCCGGATTGTTCAGCACCCAATAGATCGGTTTCGGGAAAAAGCTCATCCAATGTCCGCCAAGCTGTACATTGGGTTCTTCACCGGGCAGCAATAGAAAATTGTTGTTGGACAGGCGTTCGCATTCCTCATGCATCACCTGCAATTGGGCCAGGCGCTCATCGGTGCCCAATCCGGGCGTTTCCCCAACGTGGAACTCGCCTAAATGGACGATGTCGACCCCCATTTTTTTAAAGAACTGAGCGAATTCGGGATTTTCCAGACCTTTGGGAATTTCGGTCGTGTTCTGTTCCTTTTGTTTGTTGATATAATCCAGGGAATGTTCTACATGGTAATGGCTGGTGAATTTCTTATAGCCTGGGATATCGACAAATTGGTCCCCATGGGTATATTTTTTGATTTTCTCCAGTACGGCCTCCGCCTTTTGATCATCCAAATACAGGAAGAATCCCATTTTTTGGACGCTGCCCGGGGGGGCGTTCAGCCAAGGTACTTGCCGTCTGTCACCGAAAACCGGTTGCCGTACGCCCCATCCATAGCCATTGAACAGGTCGAGGTAGTTTTGCCCCGACCAGTTATATCCGTAATTCCCGACCCCGTCCAAGGGCGGGATAAAGCGGTGCGGGGAAGGGAATGTGGCCAAGGCACCGTTTTCCGATTCGGCGATTATCGTACGGTAACGCGTGGTCTTGGGGGTCGCAAATTCGCTATGGGCCGATTGTCTTATAAATTTGTCGGTATTATCTTGCCAGCAGATATTCTTGACATCGTCACCCAAGGTGGAAAGTCCTGCATGATAAAGGTATGCCCGCGCATCTTGATCCGTGGCCATGGCGGCTTCCATTTTAATAAGGGCATCCCCGCTATAGAACGTAAAATTCAAGTCGCCTTCAAACTCCCCGCCCTTAAGACCTTCGAACGAAATTGTCGCCCGATTGCCCGTACTGGAAACGTTGACATTCTTGGTATCGAGAATTGCTTTCTGTACCGAATATGATCTTTTGTAAGGGTAGTCGAAAAAAATCTGCCAGCCGTTCCGTTTTTTCAGGTCGCGTTCCCCTAAGAACAGGGCATACTCCGGTTGCAGCTCGCTAAAAATTTTCTTTTCCGTTTCATTTTCGATTACGCCTATGGATTGAATAAGTGGCGGTTGTGGGCTCATCCCATCCTTATCGAGGAAGGATTCTATGCGAAAGGTGACGTAGTTGGTTCTGTCGTTTCCGTTCCATTTGGCGGTAATGAGACCCTTTTCGGCACTGATCAGAATTCCGCTTAATTCGTCATATTTATCAAAATTCACCGGAATATCGGGATTTTGGCCTTGAAGGGTGGGAATAGGTAGAAGCATAAACCCTATGCATACCAACAAACAGATATCCATTTTTAACAAAATAGTCTTATCTATTATTAAATTTCCCATGATTCTTTTTTCAAAAAAGTTAACCCTTTGTCCCTGCAACCGATAAAGGCTGCAGGGCAAAGAGCCAAACTAACTCAAACAACTATCTTGATTTCATGCCATCGGATCACCGACTATTTTTGATTTAAAAGTTTATCAATGAGCCAAGCAACTTCTAAATGTAAGACTTCTGACACTCAATAGCCCGGATTCTGTTCCAGATTGGGGTTGTTATCGATCTGGTCTTGGGGCAGCGGATATAGCACCTGATGGGGTTGAGCCGCTATTCCTCTATCTATAGCTTGTTGAATGAACGTGCCATGTCGTATCAAATCTTCCCTTCGAAAACCTTCGGAGTAAAATTCCCTTCCCCTTTCGGCCAGGATAAAATCACGTAAGCTATCCGTATCGGCAAACTCTCCCAAGGTTATCGGCGAAGCGACAGCGCGATTTCGCACTTGATTAATAAGGTCGATAGCTTCTTGACCCGGTCCGCTGATTTCGTTCAGGGCTTCCGCCCTGGCAAGAATGATATCCGACAATCGGATGTAGGGTATATCGTTGCCGTGCGCCTGTCCGATGGCATTGGGATCAGGGGTATATTTAAAGCTACGGACATCATCCAAGGCATTGCCGTCGTCATCCCGATCAAGAGGTACAGGGTCAGTTTCGCCGATGGGTACATATTCCGTGATAAATAGCTCTCTCCTAACATCCTCTTCTTCAAAAGTCTCATAGAAATCGGTATAGGTACGGAACATGGCACCGAAATTCTGCCAATTGGTCTGGATTCGATAATTGGGCGGAAAGGCATGGGGCATATAAACGTTGATTTGATCACTACCCAACAAACATTCAAACCTTAAAATATATTCGTTGTTGCTTTCCCCTTCAATTGAAAAGAGCTGGGTATAATCATCATAAAGGGTATAATTTAACCCCAATACCTGCTGCGCGGCATCGACGGCCTTCTGCCACTCTTTATTGTTGAGATAAAACTTGGTCAACAAGCCCAGTGCATTGCCCTTGTTCGCCCTGCTTGAAAAGCCTTCCGCGGAGAGTTTTTCGGCCGCGAAGAGAAGATCTGCCTCTACATACGCCCTGTACTCCTCTTCGGTGGCACGTGGGGTTTCCTTGCCTATAGCTTCAATTTCATCCAAAGAAGCGCCTGCCGGAATTTCTATGATGGGTGTTGGTCCAAAGAGTGTGTGAAGCATATAGTATGAAAACGATCTTACAAACCGGGTCTCGGCCTGGATTTGATCAATACTTTCCTGCTCTATGTCGGATAAGGAATTGATAACCAGCAATACATTGTTCGCCCGGGCAATGGCCTGATAAAAATTACGGTATTGACTATTGAAAAACCCTGTGGTCGGATCCCAGTTGAACTGCATTATGGGTACGACTTCACGATTGAGGCCACCACCTGTCTCCCAGGTCATATCTGTTGGAAACTCCCCCAATATAAACGTGTTGTCGCGACTAAAATAACCGGTAACGGTCATCGCCGAATAGGCACCGGTCAATAGCGCGTCGACACCGGACTTGTCCTGTAAAAAGGCATCCGGGTCATACTGCGTAAAAACTTCTTCCTCCAAAAAATCTTCGCATCCCAAAGTAATCCATGCAAAAGCCGATAGTAGATAAATGCTGATTCTGTTTCTATTATTTTTCATCGCTTTGCTTTTAAAATTTAACATCGATTCCTACGCGGAAGGTTCTTGCCAGGGGATAACTGTTATAAGCTACCCTCGTTACATTCTCTGCGTTCGGGGTATTGGGATTTGCATCCGATCCCGAAGCACTGGCATCGGGGTCATACCCCTTGTAATCGGTTATGGTTGCCAAATTGTCCGCCGCTACGAAAACCCTTAAAGTTGATACGGGGCCAAGTCTATCCACATCGAAGTCATACCCCAATGTGACATTCTTAAAACGTATAAAAGAGGCATCGACGACCGTCCATGAATTAACAATTCTTGCGCCCCCGTACAAACTCGGGTTAATACCCGAGGGATAGTCATTGGTGGGATTACTAGGCGTCCAACGGTTCACATAATACTCTGAAATTGAGTTCCTTGCGTCATTTGTCGGATACAAAGACTCCGTAATGTTGGCATCAAGGGTTTCGATCCCCTGAACTCCCAAAACAAAGACATTCAACGAGAGTCTTTTGTATTTAAAGGTATTATTGATGCCGAAGCTATAATCGGGGAAGGGGTCGCCCAACACCACACGATCGTCTTCATCTATGGTATTATCGTTATTTTGATCCACGAATCTTGGCATCCCCGGTGCGTAGCCGCTGACATCGGGCGTCGGCGAGTTTTCGATATCGTCGCCCTCCTGAAAGACACCATCGATCTCGAAGCCGTAAAACGAACGAAGTGGGGACCCTTCTTGTACGATGGTATAATTCGTAATAAAGGTACCGATCTGACCTCCGATAAGGCGTTCGGTAAATTCGGGCAATTGGGTCACTTCGTTTTTCAGGAAAGCTAGGTTTAAACTGGTGTTCCAAGAAAAGTCGCCGATCAAATTTTTGGTCTGCAGGCCCACTTCGAAACCTTTGTTCACCACTTCACCGAGATTCGTTCGAACCGAGGTAAACCCTACGACCGAGGGTAAGGGCTGTACAAACAACTGATCTGATGTTTTTCGGTCAAAGTAATCCAAAGTCCCCGAGATACGATTCGAGACAAAAGAAAAGTCGAGGCCCACGTTGGTCTCCGCGGTAGTTTCCCATCTGAGGTCGGGATTCGGTAAACGCGCCGGCACCACCCCTCTGAAAATCGAACCGCCAAACACCGAATTTCCTCCGGATTGCAAGGTCAGTAAGGTCTCAAAATTGTCAATACCCTGATTTCCCAGTTCGCCATATCCGATTCGGAGTTTCAGGTTATCGACCCAACTACTGTTTTCCAAGAAGGCCTCTTCGCTGATGTTCCATCCAATGGAACCCGAAGGAAAAAACGCGTATTTGTTATTCTCCGAAAATCGGGAAGAACCGTCTACCCTAAAGGATGCCGTGAACAGGTAGCGGTCCCTATATCCATAGGTCATACGACCCAAGAAACCATTAAGTGTATTTTTGAATTTTGAGCTTTGGAGATTGTCCCGTAACTCACCATCACCGCTTTGGAGCAAGTTGGTGCCAGTAACATCCGATAAAAATCCCGCCGATTCCCCGTACAGACGCCTTGTCAAAAACTCTTCAAAAGTAGCCCCCGCCAATAGGGAAAAATCGTGGGTATCATTCCAGGTATTCTCATATTTTAACAGATACTCGGTCAACCAATGCGTATATTCCGTAGATTCTACATTGGCAACACCCCCTTCAGCCCTACCTATCTCGGCCACGCGGCTTCTATAAAAATCATCTCTTCTATTGTTGGCCTCCGCACCGAATCGCACTGTTGCCTTCAGATTTTTAACCAAATCGTAGTCCACCGTCAGTGAACCATAAAATTGATTTCGAA
>NZ_JBGTHY010000443.1:0-3633 GCF_041745955.1 Pricia sp. | reverse complement strand
GGGTAAGACGGTCACGAACGGGGGAAGGGTAATGGCGATAACATCCTTTGGAAAAGATTTTAAGGAAGCACTGGACACATCCTATAAAAACATCAACAAAATAAAATTTGAAGGTATGAACTACCGAAAAGATATCGGTTTCGATCTCTGAACGAAATCGAACCTATGTGGGCAGCCAGACCTACAAAAACGAATGCGAGGTGCTAGATCGGTCCTCTTCGTTGTTGTCGTCGTATTTCTTAAGTTCCAACATCCAGTAGACGAACCCTGCAAAACCGAGGATAACCAAGATCCAGCTAAAAAAATTGGCGCCCCACCAGCTGTCCATATATCGCAATTGGTCCAAAGGCCAAAAAAGATAGTTTACGAACAAATCCTCTATTCCTCTAAAAATTGAAGTCATCTTGGCTATATTTACGCAGCAAAAATATAAAAAGTCGGGATGATTTCCATCATTTTTGGCAAAACAAAGCCAATCAACTACATAATTATAGTTACGTTTCTGTTCGTTTTTTATTGGGGGGTTCATTTTTTTCTGTTCGGTAGAATTTACTCGCCCCCGCAGTTGTTGCAGAAGATGTTGGTTTTAGGGGCTCTGCTTTTCAGTATTTTCTTGGTCAATTTTATCGTAAAGCGGAACAAGATTACAGGTTCCAATTCGTTTTCTATACTTTTTTACGCGTTGTTGACCGTGGTGTTTCCGGAAACACTGCTCGATCCGAACGCTATTTTGTGCAGCTTTTTTCTTTTGTTGGCCACGAGACGGCTGGTCAGTATGCGTTCTTCAAAAGAAACCAAGTTCAAGATCTTCGATGCCACGATATGGGTCTTGGTCTCCAGTTTGTTCTACGATTGGGCCCTATTGTTCGTGATTTTGGTCTTTGCCGCTATATATTTTTATGGGCCTAAAAATATCCGAAACTGGCTAGTGCCTTTTGCAGGCCTGTTTGCAGTATATATGATTACGAAATGTATATTGATTTTAGCGGGAAACGAAGGTTTTTTGGCCGAGCATTATCAGTTTCATTTTTCCTTCAACGCCGCCTATTTCTCGTATTGGGGGCACAGTACAAAACTTATCCTGTTCGCTTTGGTTACGTTTTTAACAGGCCTTCTGGCATTTTTAAAATTGGGCAAGTCAGGATTTGGCAGGGTGGTTACCATGCGTCTTATCGCATTTTCGTTCGTTATCGGACTGGTGGTTAACCTACTCAAACTTTCGGATAATGTATATCCCGTTATGATCGCCTTTTTTCCGGCCGTAGTTCTTATGACCAAATACATCGAATCGATACGAAGGGCCCGCATCAAGGAAATTTTGCTCATCGCCGCAATTGTTGTTCCTTTCTTTGTCCTGTTTACGGGGATTGCGATAAAGTAAGCATCCCCTGTGCTGAGCGTAGTCGAAGTATTGAAACTGCCGATGGCAGAATTGAACCTTGAACGCTTGAAGGCACGAACTTCGATAATAATCTATAACTTTGTTAAAAAGAGAACGTATGGATTTCAGCGCCTTCGCCTACAAAATTTTTCGGGAAAGTATAGACAAGTACCACGTCAAGAACGATGTGTACCAGCCTTTTGCCAATCCTTATGCTAAAGAC
Organism: Pricia sp.; assembly: GCF_041745955.1. Lineage (NCBI taxonomy): Bacteria > Pseudomonadati > Bacteroidota > Flavobacteriia > Flavobacteriales > Flavobacteriaceae > Pricia > Pricia sp. Next base: position 2,029 of record NZ_JBGTHY010000443.1, on the reverse strand, counting down.
GACATCGCCCGTTTGCTCTATCGGAAGAATTGGATAGATACGGTGCAGTGGCATTATGAGGATATCATCCGCGACCCCGATATCGAACCCAAAGCGGCTTTAAACCTCAAGCGAAAGATAGATGCCAGTAATCAGGACAGGACGGATCTGGTGGAATTCATTGACAGTTATTTTCTTAAAAAGTATGGTTCGGTAGAAGTTAATGAGGATGCCACCATCAATACCGAGAGTCCCGCCTGGGCCATCGATCGCCTCTCCATTTTGGCCTTAAAGATCTACCACATGCAGGAAGAGGCGGAACGGACCGATGCCTCGGCCGAGCACCTTAAAAAATGTCGGGACAAACTCAATGTATTGCTCGAACAGCGAAAAGACCTTTCCATCGCCATCGACCAACTTTTGGCGGATATTGAGTCCGGGGATAAATTTATGAAGGTCTACAAACAGATGAAGATGTACAATGACGAGGAGTTGAACCCCGTGTTGAGAAAGGCTCCGTAACCCCTCAAAGGGTAAAATGCACGAAGAAATAATGTATTTTATGGGATGAATAAAAACTACCTTTCCTCAAATACATGAAAAAGGGCGAAGAAATTTCAAAAGCGAACTCCCCTGAGGGCGTTAAGGGACGCAGGCTTCTGGTCATCCGTCTTTCCGCCATGGGCGATGTGGCCATGACGGTGCCGGTGCTCTCCGCCCTGACCCGGCAATATCCTACTCTAAAAATTACGGTGCTTACCAAAAATTTTTTCGCTCCGATGTTCACCCAGCTCGAAAATGTCAAAGTATTCGAAGCGGACGTAAAAGGAAGGCACAAGGGCGTATTCGGACTCTATAATCTTTACAAGGAACTTCTTGCTCGCGATATAGATGCCGTAGCGGACCTGCACAATGTACTTCGCAGCAAAGTTTTGAAACGCTATTTCCGGTTTGGGGGCATCCCGTTTATACAAATTGAAAAGGGAAGGGCGGAAAAAAAAGGACTAACGGCTGCCAAAAACAAGATTTTCGAGCCTCTAAAGACCACCCACGAGCGCTATGCGGATGTTTTTGATGCGTTGGGTTTTCCGGTAGATTTGTCAAGGACAATCCCTTTATCCAAAGAAAAACTATCAGAAAAGGCACTGAAACGTACAGGCTCGGACACCAAAAAATGGTTAGGCATCGCCCCGTTCGCCGCTTTTGAAGGAAAAATGTATCCTTTGTATTTGATGGAGGAAGTCCTTCGGAAGCTCGACGATACCGAAAAGTATAAAATTTTTCTTTTTGGGGGAGGGACTGAAGAGGAACAAAAACTGGATACGATCCAAGCCCGTTTTAAATGGTGTATCAACATCGCCGGAAAGCTCTCGTTCCCCGAAGAACTGGCCCTGATTTCCAACCTTGATGCCATGCTGTCCATGGATAGCGGCAACGGCCATTTGGCAGCGATGTACGGCATTCCGGTAATCACGCTCTGGGGGGTTACCCATCCGTATGCGGGGTTTTACCCATTTGATCAAGATGTCAATAATGCCCTTTTGGCAGATAGGGAAAAATTCCCGTTGATACCAACTTCGGTCTATGGAAACAAAATGCCGGAGGGATATGAAAAGGCGATGGAAACGATTCTGCCGAGGGATGTGGTACGCAAAATTGAAGATGTTTTGAATAGCAATTAACGGAAAGGGCTCATCTCCTTTTGCCCCTTCCCTGTACTTGGCCCAACTTCCCCTGTGCAGGGCAAGAACATAAAAAAGTGACCTGCACAAAGCTTTTTTGGGAGTACAACTCCATCTATTTCATCGTACTCCTAGGCTCCATTGCCTTAAAATAATTCCGCAACTGCGACATAAAGCGATATTTTCGGGCACTCGGCGCAGTTTCGACCATCAATGTTCGCACGCCAATGTAGGCGCTCATAAGATACACGGCCACGCCCTCGCTGTCAACATGCCTATCGATATGCCCATTGAATTTTCCACGTTGTATGGCGGTTACGAGATTGACCTCCCAGATTTTGAGGATGTCGTTCAAGTGCTTCATGATC
>NZ_JBGTHY010000442.1:0-10400 GCF_041745955.1 Pricia sp. | reverse complement strand
TTTCTTTGGCCCTGCTTCTACCGATTCCAAAAATATAGGTCAGCGCAATTACGCCTCTTTTCTGTTTTGGTATATCTATACCTGCGATTCTTGCCATAACTATCCTTGTCTTTGTTTAAATCTAGGATTCTTTTTGTTGATAACGTACAACCTGCCTTTTCTGCGTACAATTTTGCAGTCGGCACTTCGTTTCTTTACGGATGCTCTTACTTTCATCGTTCTATCTTTCAGTCTTACTTAATATCTATATGTAATTCTGGCCTTGGAAAGGTCGTACGGACTCATCTCCAACTTTACCTTATCACCGGGAAGCAATTTGATATAGTGCATGCGCATCTTACCTGAAATGTGCGCGGTTACCACATGGCCATTTTCCAATTCAACGCGAAACATCGCATTGGATAGGGCTTCTATGATACTTCCATCTTGTTCTATTGCAGCTTGTTTGGCCATTTAATTTTGGTAATTATTGCGTTAATTTCAACTACGCTACTTTTCTATTTTTCCCGGTTTTCATCAAACCATCATAATGTCTGTTCAACAAGTAGGCGTTGACCTGCTGTACCGTATCGATGGCAACACCTACCATAATCAGTAGTGAGGTTCCACCGTAAAATAACGCCCATCCGGTCTGGATATCCATCAACTTTACCACAATTGCGGGCAAAACAGCCAACAATGCTAGAAATATCGATCCTGGCAATGTAATCAACGACATAATTTTATCCAAGAAATCACCGGTTTCTTTTCCGGGCCGTATCCCAGGTATAAAGCCACCACTTCGTTTTAGGTCATCGGCCATTTTGTTGGTCGGTACGGTAATTGCCGTATAGAAATACGTGAAAATAATAATCAGTACCCCGAACAGAATATTATAGGCCAGACCGAAAATATCCTGAAAATTCACCTCCATCCATTGACCCACGGTTGTTTCATTAAAAGACTTACCGATCAAACTGGGCACGAACATTATCGCTTGTGCAAAGATAATGGGCATTACACCGGAAGCGTTTAACTTAAGGGGAATGTATTGACGTGACCCCATAATATTCTTTTCATACCCTCCGGATGCCGTTCTTCTTGCATATTGAACCGGTATCTGTCTCGTAGCCATCACCAAAAGCACACTGGCCAAAATAACCAGGAACCACAGGATTACCTCTATCAGAATGAACATCAAACCCCCCGTATTGTCGGTCGTTCTAGAAACGAACTCCTGAATAAACGATTGGGGCATTGTAGCAATAATCCCGATCATTATCAACAGGGATATACCGTTACCGATACCTTTATCCGAAATTTTCTCTCCCAGCCACATTGCGAACACACAACCGGTAACTAATATGATTACGGAAGGAATCATAAAATCAAGTCCTCGGCCTTCCAAAAATGCACTTTCCGGAACGCCAAAAGCAGTGGTCAGACTATAAAGGTATGCCGGAGCTTGGACCACACAAATCCCAATGGTCAACCATCTGGTAATCTGATTCTTCGTTTTTCGGCCACTTTCGCCCTCCTTATCGAGCTTTTGCAGATAAGGGATGGCAATGCTCATTAACTGTACAACAATCGAAGCCGAGATATAGGGCATGATGCCCAAGGCAAAAATTGAGGCCTTAGCAAATGCGCCACCGGTAAAGGCATTCAAAAGTCCCAAGATACCCGAATCGGTGCTTTGGGTCAATTGATCTAGCTGTGAAGAATCCATCCCTGGAAGAACGATTTGGCATCCAAAACGGTATACCAGTAAAAGGCCGAGCGTAAGAAGAATTCTCTTCCTTAGCTCCTCAATCTTCCACAGGTTGGATATGGTCTCGAAAAATTTCTTCATAGTACGGTCGGCTTATAAATTTATCGCTTCTCCACCAGCGGCTTCAATGGCCGCCTTGGCACTTGCCGTAAATTTATGCGCGGAAACTTTAAGGGAAGCTTTCAATTCCCCCCCTCCTAATATTTTCACCAAATCCTTTTTCTTGGCCATACCGTTTTCCACCAAAGTTTCGACGGTAATGGAATCTTTGGCCACTTTATTGTCCACCAGGTGTTGCAATTTATCCAAATTGATGCCTTGGTATTCAACGCGGTTGATATTGGTAAAGCCAAATTTGGGAACACGTCGCTGCAAGGGCATTTGACCCCCTTCGAAACCGATTTTTTTGGAATATCCTGATCTGGATTGGGCACCTTTGTGGCCTCTTGTAGCCGTTCCGCCCTTACCGGATCCCTGACCTCTTCCTACTCTTTTTCCCGGCCTATTAATCGCGCCTTTCGCTGGTCTTAGATTACTTAAATCCATAGTACTATCCCTTATTCCTTTAGGCTTCCTGTGTAGAAACCAAATGTTTAACTTTATCTATCATACCCAGGATGTTCGGCGTAGCATCGTGCTCAACCACATGGCCGATTTTTCGCAAACCTAGTGCGGCAAGGGTACGTTTTTGGTTCTGCGGTCTTTTGATACCGCTTTTCACTTGTTTGACTTGTATTTTCTTCGCCATAGCAGGGAATTATTAATTAATAATTGATGATTATTAATTATTTGGATTATCCTTTAAAAACTTTTTCCAAAGAAACGCCTCTTTGTTTGGCTACCGTGCCGGCGTCCCTAAGTTGTAAAAGCGCATCGAAAGTTGCCTTTACTACGTTATGCGGATTGGAAGATCCTTGTGATTTCGACAGTACATCTTTCACGCCTACGGACTCCAGCACAGCTCGTACGGCTCCACCAGCGATAACACCCGTACCATGGGAAGCTGGCTGAACGTATACCCTTGCGCCACCAAACTTACCCTTTTGCTCATGGGGCAAAGTACCGCCCTTGGTCAAAGGAATACGGATAAGGTTTTTTTTGGCATCTTCGATAGCCTTGGCTATAGCGGTAGCCACTTCCTTGGATTTCCCAAGACCGCTACCGACCACCCCGTTCTCATCGCCCACGATCACTATGGCGGAAAAGCCGAAAGCCCTACCCCCTTTGGTAACCTTGGTTACACGTTGTATACCCACCAATCGGTCTTTAAGGTCTAGACCTGCGGGTTTAACCGTCTCTACATTTTTGTATTTCTGGAACATACTGCTATTTAAAAATTAAGTCCTGCTTCCCTTGCGCCTTCTGCCAAAGATTTCACTCTTCCATGGTACAGGTTGCCGCCACGATCGAAAGCTACCTTCTCTATACCCACCTTCTTACATTTTTCGGCTATGGCCTTACCCACCACCTTGGCAATCTCGCTTTTTGTACCTTTTTCCTTGGCCAAATCCCCGTCCCTTGATGAAACGGCTACCAGGGTTGTGCCTTGGGTATCGTCAATAACCTGTGCGTAAATTTCGCTGTTACTTCTGAAAATGGACAATCTAGGCCTTTCGGCAGTTCCCGAGGAAACCTTTCGGATTCTTCTTCGTATTCTTTTTTTTCTTTCGCTAGTTGATAATGCCATGATATGCTAATTAAGCTGATTTACCTGCTTTTCTTCGTAACTGTTCCCCGACAAATTTGACGCCTTTTCCTTTGTAAGGTTCCGGTTTGCGGAAAGACCGTATCTTGGCGGCTACCTGACCTACCAATTGTTTGTCGTGCGAAGTCAATTTTATAGTAGGATTCTTTCCTTTTTCGGAAGCGGTCTCGATTTTCACCTCCGGAGCCAGATTTAAAACAATATTGTGGGAAAAACCCAGTGCCAATTCCAATTTTTGGCCCTGGTTACTCGCCCTATACCCTACACCGACCAATTCTAATTCCTTGGTCCATCCTTTAGAAACCCCCTCGATCATATTGACGATCAATGAACGGTAAAGTCCATGCTTTGCCTTGTGTTCTATGGCGTCGGACGGGCGGGTAACCCAAACTTGATTCTCTTCCACCTTTATCGCTACCGCAGAATATTCTTGGATCAATACACCCAATTTACCCTTGACCACGATTTCGTTATCCTTTACATTTACGGTCACCCCTTCAGGAATCGCCACCGGATTATTACCTATTCTTGACATTTTTTACTTAATTATCAATTAATAAATATTGATTATTAATTATTTCTAATATACGTAACAAAGTACCTCGCCACCTACATTTTCATTCTTGGCCTGCTTGCTGGTCATCACTCCATGGGATGTCGACACTATCGCCACTCCCAATCCGTTGAGGACCCTAGGCAGACTATCGGAACCCGTATATTTACGCAACCCGGGCTTACTTACACGTTGCAGCTTTTTAATTACCGGTTCTTTGGTCAACTTATCATATTTCAAGGCAATCTTGATGGTAGCCTGAACTTTATCCTCTTCAAACTTATAACTCAGGATATATCCTTGGTCAAATAAGATTTTGGTAATATCCTTCTTTACCTTGGAAGCGGGAATTTCAACCACCCTGTGGCCTGCCCTACTCGCATTCCTGACCCGCGTTAAATAATCTGCTATAGTATCTGTAACCATTTCTTAATAATACTTATCAATTACTAATTATTTATTTACCAACTGGCTTTTTTGACTCCGGGAATCAACCCTGCGTTGGCCATTTCCCTGAACATTACCCTAGAAACTCCGAAGGTACGCATGTAGCCTTTGGGCCTACCGGTAAGTTTACACCGGTTGTGCAAACGCACGGGAGAAGCGTTACGCGGCAATTTTTGCAACCCCTCGTAATCCCCTGCTTCTTTAAGGGCCTTACGTTTCTCGGCATATTTTGCTACCGTAGCCTCTCTTTTACGTTCTCGGGCCTTCATTGATTCTTTAGCCATATTATTTCTTTTTAAAGGGTAATCCTAATTCCGTTAACAACGATTTTGCTTCCTTATCGGTCTGCGCGGAGGTAACAAAAGTTATATCCATTCCATCCATTCTATTGATCTTGTCGATATTGATCTCAGGAAAAATTATTTGCTCCGTTATACCTAAGCTATAGTTTCCACGTCCATCAAAACCTGTGGCACGGATGCCCTGAAAATCACGGACTCGGGGTAATGCGCTAGTAACCAAACGATCTAAAAATTCGTACATACGTTCGCCACGCAAGGTTACTTTGGCGCCTATCGGCATGCCTTTACGTAATTTGAACGCGGCAACATCCTTTTTGGACATAGTAGCCACAGCCCGCTGCCCAGTGATATTGGACAACTCATCGACCGCATGGTCAATTAGCTTCTTGTCCGCTACCGCGGCACCAACGCCCCTACTGACCACTATCTTTTGAAGCTTGGGCACTTCCATTACATTTCTGTAACCGAATTCCTCCTTTAACGCCTTTACGACGCGCTCCTTATATTCTTTCTTTAATCTTGAAACGTAAGCCATACCTATATTACTTCATTGGATTTCTTGGAAAACCGGACTTTCTTACCGTCACGCATCTCATAGCCAACACGTGTCGTTTCCCCAGATTTGGAATCGACTAACGATAGATTGGATATATGGATAGCTGCTTCCTTCTTAACGATTCCGCCCTGTGGATTTTGCGCACTAGGTTTCTGGTGTTTTGAAACCATATTGGCACCTTCCACAATCGCTTTGTTCTTTTCACGATCAACGGTCATCACCTTGCCCTCGACGCCTTTGTGGTCGCCTGCAATAATTCGGACTGTATCTCCAGTTCTTATTTTTAATTTCATTGTTGTCTTGTTCAATTTCCACCCCTAGACTGCGCCTACCTGCCGGCAGGTTCGGGGTGACATTTTGGTTTAAAGTACTTCTGGCGCCAAAGAGACGATTTTCATGAATTGCTTGTCACGAAGTTCTCTTGCAACGGGACCAAAAACGCGTGTTCCCCTCATTTCGCCCGTCGGGTTTAGAAGTACACATGCGTTATCGTCGAAACGTATGTAAGAACCATCAGGTCTTCTCACCTCCTTTTTTGTACGAACTACCACTGCGGTAGATACGGCACCCTTTTTGATTCCACCATTGGGTGTGGCCAATTTAACGGTCACAACGATTTTATCACCGATAGAAGCATATCTACGCTTCGTGCCACCGAGAACCCGGATGGTCAGTACTTCTTTTGCGCCAGTATTGTCCGCTACCTTTAACCTTGATTCTTGCTGTAACATAATTATTTAGCTCTTTCCAAAATTTCTACTAATCGCCAACATTTGGTCTTGCTCAAAGGGCGGGTCTCCATGATTTTGACGGTGTCGCCCTCCTTGCAATCATTCTTTTCATCGTGGGCGACATACTTCTTCGTCTTTAAGACGAACTTACCGTACATAGGGTGCTTCACACGTTTGACCTCGGCCACCACAATGGATTTCTCCATTTTGTTGCTGGTTACTACCCCGACCCTCTCTTTTCTTAAATTTCTTTTTTCTTCCATAAAGCAGAACCAATTATTGGTTTTCCCTATTAGTTATTTCGGTCGCCAATCGTGCCACCGTTTTTCTTACCTTTCTGATTTGAAGAGGATTTTCCAACGGGGTAACGGCGTGTGCCATTTTCAAATCGGCATGCTGTTTTCTATATTCGGCAAGCTTTTCGTGGAGCTCCTCTGCCGATAATTCCTTAATCTCTTTATTCTTCATGCTACCTTATATTATATCTTCTACGTAGTCACGTGCGACCATGAACTTCGTGCGAACCGGCAACTTTTGCGCGGCAAGACGCAACGCCTCTTTTGCTATATCCATTGGTACTCCGGCGATTTCGAACATCACCCTACCTGGTTTCACTATGGCCACGAAATATTCTGGAGCTCCCTTACCCTTGCCCATTCGCACTTCGAGTGGCTTTTTGGTGATCGGTTTATCCGGAAAGATCTTTATCCAAAGTTGACCTTGTCTCTTCATATATCGAGTCGCCGCTATACGCGCTGCCTCTATCTGTCGAGAGGTTATAAACTTTTGCTCTAAAGTCTTTATACCGAACATACCGTTGGAAAGCTGGTGACCCCTGCCCGCATTGCCTTTCATGCGGCCTTTCTGCATTTTTCGAAACTTCGTTCTTTTCGGTTGTAACATGGCTTTACTACTTTATTTAGATGTACTATCTTTTAAAATCACTTTCTTCGACGTTGTTTTCTAGCGCCACCGCCGCCACCACGCTTATCTCCTTTACCGTCCTCACCTTTGGTCATTCCCACTAAGGGAGAAAGGTCGCGCTTGCCATACACTTCGCCTTTCATGATCCATACCTTAATCCCCAACTTCCCGTAGGTAGTCTGGGCCTCGTGCAAGGCATAATCGATATCGGCACGGAAGGTAGAAAGAGGTATACGTCCATCTTTATAGGATTCCGATCTCGCCATTTCGGCACCGTTCAAACGACCTGAAATCTGTATCTTGATTCCCTCCGCATTCATTCGCATTGCAGCGGCTATACCCATTTTGATAGCTCTTCTGAACGAAATCCTACTTTCAATCTGTCGGGCAATACTTGCTGCAACAAGATTGGCATCCAATTCGGGCCTCTTGATCTCGTAGATATTGATCTGAACCTCTTTGTTCGTAATCTTCTTCAACTCTTCCTTGAGCTTATCTACTTCTTGGCCCCCTTTACCGATAATAATTCCCGGTCTTGCCGTGGTTACGGTAATGGTAATCAACTTGAGGGTGCGTTCTATGATGACCCGTGAAACACTTGCCTTCGACAATCGCGCGTGAATGTACTTTCGTATTTTGCTATCCTCGGCAAGTTTGTCGCCATAATCGCTACCGCCGTACCAGTTTGATTCCCATCCCCTGATAATTCCCAAACGATTTCCTATTGGATTGGTTTTCTGTCCCATATTATGCTTCAATATTGTTGTTAGATCCCAATACCAAAGTGACATGGTTGGAACGCTTTCTAATCCTATGTGCCCTACCCTGTGGTGCGGGACGCAATCTCTTTAACATCGTTCCTCCGTCAACGCGGATTTCCTGTACGAACAACTCCGCATCCTCTACATTAGCCTCTTCATTTTTGGTTTGCCAGTTGGCCAAAGCGGAAAGTAAGAGCTTTTCAAGTTTCCGCGAAGATTCCTTCGGGTTAAACCTCAATATTGCCAACGCCTTTTCAACTTGAACGCCCCGAATCAAATCCGCGACTAAACGCATTTTTCTAGGTGAAGTAGGACAATTGTTCAGTTTAGCAAACGCCATATCCTTCTTCTCTGCCTTGAACCTTTCGGCCATCTGTCTTTTTCGAACTCCCATAGCTTACTTTTTACCTTTGTTCCTAGCTCCGGCGTGACCCCTAAAAGATCGTGTAGGGGAAAATTCACCCAACTTATGCCCCACCATATTTTCCGTTACGAATACGGGCACAAACTGTTTTCCGTTGTGTACCGCTATGGTAAGTCCCACAAAATCAGGAGTAATCATAGAGGCTCTCGACCATGTCTTGATGACACTCTTCTTACCGGAAGCTGCGGTTTGCTGGATTTTCTTTTCCAAACTATAGTGAACGTATGGTCCCTTTTTTAACGATCTTGCCATTTTTCTACCTTATTTATTTCTTTCTACGTTCGAGGATATACTTGTTAGTGTTCTTCGTCTTGGAACGTGTTCTGTATCCTTTTGCAGGTATGCCATTTCTTGATCTCGGATGCCCTCCGGAAGCCCTACCTTCGCCACCTCCCATGGGGTGATCTACAGGGTTCATCGCCACCGGCCTAGTTCTCGGCCTTCTACCCAACCATCTGCTTCTACCGGCCTTACCGGAAACTAATAACTGGTGATCGGAATTCGATATGGCACCTATTGTCGCCATACACGTCGATAATATCAAGCGTATTTCGCTCGAAGGCATCTTTACCGTGACGAATTTACCGTCCCTTGCAATCAATTGGGCAAAAGTTCCGGCACTTCTTGCCATTACGGCACCCTGACCGGGTCGAAGCTCGATACAGGATATAATGGTACCCAACGGAATTTCACTCAAAAGCAATGCATTGCCAATTTCAGGGGCCACTCCTTTTCCAGCTGAAATCTCCTGACCGACCTGTAGACCGTTCTGCGCAATGATGTACTTTTTTTCACCATCGGTATACGCTACCAAGGCAATAAAAGCCGTTCGGTTCGGATCGTACTGAATAGATTTCACCGTTGCGGAAATATCTTGCTTATCGCGCTTAAAATCAATAATGCGATACCTTCTTTTATGCCCACCACCTTTATGGCGCATGGTCATCTTACCTTGACTGTTTCTGCCACCGGACTTTTTAAGCGGAGCGAGAAGACTCTTCTCGGGTTTATCGGTCGTAATGGCATCGAAGCCGTTCACGACTCTAAACCGTTGTCCGGGTGTTATGGGTTTTAATTTTCTAACTGACATTTTGTGCCTTTTTAGAGAATGGCTGCCTTTTTCATAATTGCTATCAAACAATTCAACGGCAAAACATTCAATTCATCTTAAAGATTACTGTAAAAATCAATCATATCGCCCTCAACTACATCAACGATAGCCTTTTTCGTAGCATTCGTCTTTCCATGCTGGATACCGGTCTTTGTGTATCGCGATTTTCTGGTAGGCCCATAATTCATAGTACGCACCTTTTTCACCGAAACCCCATAAGTCGCCTCCACGGCATCTTTAATCTGAATCTTGTTCGCCTTTGGATCGACCAAGAAACCGTAACGGTTGTACAACTCGCTTTCAGCGGTCATCTTCTCGGTTATAATCGGCCTTATCAACACGCCCATGGTTTTTCTATTTAATTAAGTTCGATTCCAATCCCTCTAAAGCACCTTCCATCAACACGATGTTATTCGCATTCAATATTTTGTAAGTGCTTATTTCTGAGGATGTTATGACTTCGGAGCCCTTCAAATTTCGTGAGGACAAATATACGCTAATATTTGAACCGCCCAAGACAAACAAAGATTTTTTATTCTCAAGTCCCAATGACCTTAAAACACTAACAAAATCCTTGGTTTTGGGGGTATCGAAATTGAAATCCTCTACCACCAATATTGCATCCTCCTTTGATTTTATACTCAGGGCCGATTTACGCGCCAAACGCTTTACGTTTTTGTTCAGTTTTTGGCTATAATCCTTAGGTCTTGGACCGAAAATTCGGCCACCTCCCCTAAAGATCGGGGATTTAATACTCCCTGCACGGGCGGTACCGGTTCCCTTTTGCTTTTTGATTTTGCGTGTACTACCGGCAATTTCTGCCCGTTCCTTGGCCTTGTGAGTACCTTGTCGCTGATGGGCCAAATATTGCTTGACATCCAAATAAACGGCATGTTCGTTGGGCTCTATGGCGAAAACAGCATCGGAAAGTTCTGCCTTTCTTCCTGTTTCTTTTCCTTTGATATCTAAGACTGCTAGTTTCATTATATCCACCTTTGAATAGTTACGTACCCACTTTTGTGGCCGGGAACTGCACCTTTTACCACGAGAAGATTCTTTTCGGGCACTACCTTCAAAACCCGTAGGTTTTGAACAGAAACCCGGTTACCGCCCATACGGCCGGCCATTCGCATACC
>NZ_JBGTHY010000441.1:0-5441 GCF_041745955.1 Pricia sp. | reverse complement strand
AAGATTTATAAGCTGACTGAAGATCGGCTGTCCGAAGAAATTACTATTTTTGCTCATAGTTGGATTATTGGTGGTACAATAAAACAACTATACGAAGAAAGCCTCAATATTTGAGGCTTTTTTTATCGGACACCAATGATTCTAATTATAACAAAATTACGTCATGGTGTTAGGTATGCAATACGTGTATATCATTGAAGTAGTTGGACCTGAATTCAATTTTCGAATTTGAAAGAATGGCAGTTTTCCAAGTAAAAATTTGGAAGAATGGCAATTTCCAAGTAAAAAAGTCAGGACAGGTTCTTATATTTATCCCTTAAAATAGTATCCCTATGCCAAACAAAATCACCCGAAGAAAGGCCTTGACTACCAGCATAAAGGGGTCCGTGGCGGCCATGGCCGGTTATTCCTTCGCCCCAACGTGGGCCAATTCCCCAGCCGGATACGGAGCCGAAATCCGTCAAAAACTACCCTTTCGAATAAGCCTGAACACCTCAACGATATCCGCCTATAAACTACCGGTCGACCAACAGATCGACAAGGTAGCCGCGACCGGTTTCGACGGGATAGAGCTTTGGATGCGCGATGTCAAATCCTATTTAGAAAGTGGGGGTACTACGGCTATACTACGGCAAAAACTTCAAACGGGAAATTTGATCTTAGAAGATATGATCGGTTTTTCGCCTTGGTGCAGCGATGATGCCGGGGAAAGAAAAAAAGCAGTTGCACAGCTTCGGAAAGAGATGTTGCTGACCGCCGAATTGGGCGGTAAATATATTGCTGCGCCTGTGTTAAGTCTTAAAACGCTGGACCCAGCGAAATTCGATGCCTATATCGAACGCTATTCCGCCATTCTTGACCTCAAGTCCGAAACCACGGTAACCCCCTTGTTGGAACTCTGGGGCATGGGCGCCCTACACAAATTGGCCGATTGCGCAAAAATCGCCATAGGCACAGCACACCCCGATGCCGCAATACTGCTGGATTTTTACCACATTTACCGGGGCGGGAACTCGTGGGAAACGTTGGACCTGCTGAACGGAGCCCGCCTGCCGGTTATCCATATAAACGATTATCCGGCCACCCCGAGCAGCGATAAACTAACCGATGCCGACAGGGTATTGCCGGGGGAAGGGATCTGTCCGTTCGACGAAATCCTTCCCAAACTGTACGCCTCCGGGTTTAGGGGAGGCCTTTCGGTAGAGCTTTTCAACAAAGACTACTGGGCAAGCATGGATGTTGATACCCTTTTGAAAAAAAGCTACGAATCCACTTTCAGGACCGTGAAAAATACGTTGGACGACCGAGGTTGAAGAAGAATTACATTCGGAGGTGACTTTGAATCCCAAAAATAAAAATGGGACATCCAAGATTACGCGTAACAAGATCACGCTTAAGATATCCCTTAGAAAACTTGTCTGAGAGACAACTACCCTACATCAAATCATCGATTAGTTTTGATTTTTAGTGTTCCAATTCCTCACTAAAAACTAAAATCCGATCAATCATTGCACAGTTCTTAACAATTGATTATCAAAGTGCTCAATTAATTGTTACCTTGTCGAACGCAATAGGTCCATCAGAAAAGGTATTGGGGCACCCTGACAACAAGCTCCAATACTATCTTTGTACTCCGCAATCGAATAATCAATACAGGCATTCATGGCATCATACACCCTAAAGGAAATCAATGACATTTTAGAAGGCGAACTCATAGGTGACACCGACCAAAGCATCGAAGGACCTGAGGAAATACAAAAAGCAGGCAGCAATCACATCACCTTTATAGGCAACACCAAATACGTAAAATTTTGGGCCGCATCAAAAGCCTGTGCCGCACTTATCGATCTTAATTTAGATATGGAGCCTGGCCACAACCGTGCTTTGATCAAAGTAAAAAATGTCGACTTGGCCATGGCGGAAATACTGGCGCTTTTTAATCCCCCGACACCTGTTTTTGAAACTGACATACATCCCACGGCAGTGGTACATGCATCCGCAGAAATTGGTGACGGATGCAAAATAGGCGCCAATTGCTATGTGGGCAAAGATGTTGTTTTAGGGAAGGATGTAATCCTATATCCGAATGTTTGCGTGTTCGACGACAGTCTCATCGGCGAGGGCACTATCGTTTGGTCAGGTACCGTTATCCGTGAACGCTGTATTGTTGGCAGTTACTGTATTTTTCATACCAATGTAAGTATCGGGGCTGACGGCTTTGGATATCGGCCCAGCGACGATGGCAAAGGCCTGGTCAAGATACCACAGATAGGCAATGTCATTATCGGGCATTATGTCGAAATCGGTGCCAATTCATGTGTTGATAGGGCAAAATTCAGTTCCACTATCGTTGGTGACGGCTGTAAAATCGACAACCTGGTTCAAATAGCGCACAATAGTATTATGGGCCGTTCTTGTATCATGGCGGGGCATAGCGGTCTTGCAGGTTCTGTTACCTTGGGCGATGGTGTTATGATAGGGGGAAGTGCCTCTATAAAAGACCACACCACCATACATTCCGGTGCTACGGTTGGTGCAGGCTCCGGGGTCATGAACAATGTGGAAGCGGGAAAGACTGTGTTGGGCTACCCGGCACAGGATGCAAGGGATATGTTGAAACAATGGGCCGCCGTACGGCAGTTGGTCAAAAGTAAAAAAGCCGACGCTTGAAAGCCAACCTTCCATCTTCTGCACCCTGTTCTCGAACGAACCAATTACTATCCCAAAAGACAGTAGTTCCAAATTACCTCGAAGTAAGCCCATCGTTCAAAATCGAATTTTGACTATCTCGAAAGGAAAAACTCCTTGGAATTTGCTTTCCAAAAAATACATGATTTACTTTTTTGGGTCAATTTCGGATGGAATAGGCGCAACGTTTGCCATTAGATCCCGCTAATTTTATTCCATACTTAAGGAAATATCTATATGGAAAAGCTTACTTTATATCTTGCAGATGACGATGCCGATGACCGAGAATTTTTTATAGAAGCTTTGGAAGAGGTTCCCGTGCTGACCGAAGTGAGGGAATTCAGTAACGGAGTGGATTTAATGGACGCTCTCTTTTCTAAAGAACCCCTTCCGGATGCAGTTTTTCTTGATCTGCACATGCCTCTAATGGACGGTTTCGAATGTTTGACAGATATCCGTAGCTTTCCCCAATTCGCCAAGGTAAAGATTATCGTGTATTCTACTTCCTATCATGAAAGGGAAGTGAATCAACTGAAGGAAGACGGCGCCGACCATTATTTACAAAAACCGAATTCCTTTCAAGAACTACAATCCCTGCTCTTTCAAAGTGTCAGAATTCTGGAACATGAACAAAGCGATACGAATATCACCGGGCAGTTTATTCTATTGGCGCAACCCTCTTAATGTTTTATTGAGCCATCGTTCCGCAGTGGATTTCAAACCTACTTTGATCGCTCGAATATTCCTTACCTATACCCGAAAGGTTGTAATTTTGGGAACTGAAACAACAGGAATTCCGGCCTTTGCGAAAGCTATTTTTCCGATTTTTAAATATTCCCCATCTTTGCAAAAAAGTTTAATCGAAAAGGATGGATCAGGAAAAAAAAGAATACGATTTTGATTTCAAACCTAAATATAAAGGACAGGTTCAACCAAGAACTTCCCGCCGACCCAATAACGCAAAATATCAGACGGCAGGTACCCAACGCCTGTTTCTCATTTGTGAAACCCAAGAAAACGGCAAAGCCAACGATGCTTCATGTATCCCCTGAAATGCTGAACGCATTGGGCCTAAGGGAAAAAGATGCGGAAAGTGATGCATTTTTAAATGTGTTTACGGGAAACGAGGTACTGCCCCACACGAATCCCTATGCGATGTGCTATGGCGGGCATCAATTCGGGAACTGGGCCGGACAGTTGGGCGATGGCCGTGCCATCAATTTGGCGGAGGTCGAACATAAAGGCAAATCTTGGGCGCTTCAACTGAAAGGTGCGGGCGAAACCCCTTACTCCAGAACAGCGGATGGCCTTGCGGTGCTGCGCTCATCCATACGTGAATACCTGTGTAGCGAGGCCATGTACCATTTGGGCGTGCCTACTACCAGAGCCCTTTCCTTGGCACTTTCGGGCGACCAGGTACTGCGCGATGTTATGTACAACGGCAATCCCGATTACGAAAAAGGGGCCATCGTATGTCGGGTCGCCCCCTCTTTCCTGCGCTTCGGAAGCTATGAAATTTTTGCGGCCCGAAAAGACACGGAAACCTTACGGACGCTTGTCGATTATACCATCGAACACCATTATGATCATTTGGGCGAACCATCCAAAGAGACCTATATCCAATTTTTTAAGGAAATAGTGGAGAAAAGTTTGGATATGGTCATGCATTGGCAGCGCGTAGGCTTTGTCCACGGCGTTATGAATACCGATAATATGTCCATTTTAGGACTAACGATCGATTATGGCCCGTACGGATGGTTGGAGGGATATGACAGGGGTTGGACCCCTAATACGACCGATAGCGGACAAAAACGATACCGATACGGTTCGCAGCCGCAAGTAGTGCTGTGGAACCTTTTCCAGTTGGCCAATGCGCTGTATCCCCTTATCGGGGACACCGAACCCTTGGAATTGATCCTGAAAAATTTCAGGGATGGATTGGGTAATGCCCATTTGACCATGATGAAGTCGAAACTAGGTTTGGTTGAAGAGGATAAAAAGGATGCGAAATTGATTGATGAACTCGAAAACGTACTGCAGCGTTCCGAAACGGACATGACTATCTTCTTCAGGAATCTGGCAAATTTTGAAAAGGATATGAATTTTGAAAAGGATGCAAAGGCCAATGGACTATCCGTTATTGCGGATGCTTTCTATAGTCCAAGTGAAATTACGGGCAACCTTGTAGAGGCATGGAAGGGCTGGTTCGCGAACTACCTGGATCGCCTGAAGAAAGAGACACGTAATGACCATGAGCGGAAAACGGTCATGAACACCGTTAATCCGAAATATGTACTGCGGAACTATATGGCGCAATTGGCCATAGATGCCGCCGACCATGGTGATTATTCGGATATTGAAGAACTGTTCAATCTATTGAAACTCCCGTATGCAGAACAGCCGGAAAACGAAAAATGGTTCGCCAAGCGCCCGGAGTGGGCACGGAATAAGGTAGGCTGTTCCATGTTGTCCTGTAGTTCTTAATCGAGATATCAAGTTTGACAAGATTCTAATCGGTCCCAACGCATTTGGTAAAATAACATAACATTTAAAACAACAATACAATGAGCAATTACAAAAAAGCATATATCGCAGGAGGCTGTTTCTGGGGCATGGAAGATCTTTTTAGGGTACGGCCCGGAGTGAGGGATACCGAAGTGGGATATTTGGGTGGGGACAATGAGAATCCCACCTACCGAAACCATCCCGGTCATGCCGAGGGTATTGAAATCACCTATGACCCACGGGAAACA
>NZ_JBGTHY010000440.1:0-22037 GCF_041745955.1 Pricia sp. | reverse complement strand
GGCGAAACTACATGTACTGCCCCAGCTGTGGTTCCGGAATTATTGGAAACATAACAAGCGCTACACACGGCCCGGTATGAAATCGGTAGGTGAAGATTGTGTGCAATCGCGCAGTGTTCGCAACGGCAGGTACTATTTCTACCACGAAAACGGCGAACAGCTTTTTTGCGAGAACGAGACCAATAATCAACGTATTTATGGTGTGCCGAACGAGGTCGATTACGTGAAGGACGGTATAAACGACCATGTTGTCAACGGAAAACCTACCGTAAACCCCGGCAAGAAAGGGTCGAAGTTGGCAATTTGGCACAGGCTTGAACTGAAAGCGGGTGAAGAAAAAACGATACGGGTACGCCTTCGTAAAAAGAAATTAAAGAATCCGTGGGCCAATTTTGATGAAATATTTGAACAACGAATACGGGAGTGCGATCAATTTTATGGCAATATCATACAGAACGACCTCCCCAAAGACCATCAAGAAATTACAAAAAAGGCCTTCTCGGGTCTGCTTTGGACAAAGCAATTCTATTACTACGACGTTTTCAAATGGCTTTGTGGAGGGCCCGGGGAAGCTACACCGTATCGCTCCGATGCCCGAAATACCGGTTGGCAGCATCTCACCAACCGGCACGTCATCTCCATGCCGGACAAATGGGAATACCCGTGGTACGCCGCTTGGGACCTTGCCTTTCACATGGCATCGTTCGTAGAAATCGACCCCTATTTTGCCAAAGAGCAACTGCTGTTGGTGCTTCGGGAGAGCTACATGCATCCGAACGGACAGATTCCCGCTTACGAGTGGAATTTTAGTGACGTGAATCCGCCCGTGCATTCGTGGGCCGTATGGAATGTCTTTGAAAAGGATAAGAAGCGAACCGGAAAAGGCGATACCGATTTTTTGGAAAAAGCCTTTCATAAACTGACGATCAACTTTACCTGGTGGGTGAACCAAAAGGATAAACACGGAACGAATCTTTTCGACGGAGGATTCTTGGGACTCGATAATATAGGTGTGTTCGACCGAAATCACCTGCCCGCGGGCATTACACGGATGCAGCAGGCCGATGCCACCAGTTGGATGGCCATGTTCACGCTCAATATGCTTAGGATGTCGTTAGAACTGACAAAAACCAATAAAAATTACGAAGAGGCCACAGCCAAATTTTTCAGGCACTTTTTGAATATCGCCTGGGCCATGCATCATATCGGAAAAAACGATATATCACTTTGGGACGATACCGATAACTTTTATTACGATGTGGTCGAAATGTCGAGCGGTAAGACCGATAGGCTGAAGGTACGATCGTTGGTGGGCATCATACCCATGTTCGCAGTGGAAGTAATTCCAAAAGACCTATTTGCCGAATTAAGGGATTTCAAGGTCAGGGCAGCGGAAATTATACGTACCAGACCTGATCTGGCTTCCCTGATTTCACGGATAGAGGAAACCAATGTCGATGGGAAGTACCTCTTTTCCATTATGCGTGGTTTCAGATTGGAGCATTTGCTCAAAAGGCTGCTGGACGAAGATGAGTTTTTATCCGATTATGGCATTCGATCCCTTTCCAAATATCATAAAAAGCATCCTTTCGAATTCCGGCACCATGGTCACCATCAGATTCAGTATGAGCCAGGCGAGAGCCGTTCGAACATGTTCGGCGGCAATTCGAACTGGCGCGGCCCTATTTGGATGCCCCTCAATTATATGATCGTGCAGTCCCTACTTAAATATTATACCTACTACGGACCGGAATATGTCTATGAATTTCCCACGGGCTCGGGCGTCAAACTGAATCTTCGAGAGATTGCCAATGCCCTTACGAAACGACTGATAAAGCTTTTTGAAACCGATAAAGCAGGTAAATTCCACTACCATACCGATGACCCGAACAAGGTTTTCTCAAAGGATGAAAATTTCAAGAAAGAGCACTTCTTTTACGAGTTTTTTGACGGCGATACCGGCAAAGGCCTCGGTGCCTCGCACCAAACTGGATGGACGGCCTTGATCGCCAATTTGATACTGGATATGGAAGCGGATAAAAGGGATATGAAAAAGGATGATGGCCAACTTGAAAATACGGTGGCCGATATTCGGTAAAAGCATGTTGCCCGAAGTCTTGCTTTTAGAATACTGGCTATCGGATAACCTCACATTCCAAAAAAACTGCCAACCGCCACCCCAAAATTTTGGGAGTTTCTATTTTCGA
Organism: Pricia sp.; assembly: GCF_041745955.1. Classification (NCBI taxonomy): domain Bacteria; kingdom Pseudomonadati; phylum Bacteroidota; class Flavobacteriia; order Flavobacteriales; family Flavobacteriaceae; genus Pricia; species Pricia sp. Next base: position 19,830 of record NZ_JBGTHY010000440.1, on the reverse strand, counting down.
GGCGCCCAAATTTCGTACAGCGCCTCCCCTTTACTGTTCTTGCCGGAATGGTGCCATTCGCCACCTTTCAATTCATAATCGAATTCCAAAGTCGCTCCGACGCGGGAATCGTCCCTTGAAAAGAAATCGATGTTTTCTACGTACGCCCCATCCTCCGAGGAAAACGAACCGCCGCCGGTGCCAAAGAACTCGAAAGTCTCGGTGTTGTAGGCGATCCATTGAAAACGGCCATCCTGAAGAAATTTTAGGGTCTTTCTGGGGTTTTCTTCGCCACGACGTTCTTGGGCTTCATCCGGCCCGCGGGTGGCAAAAAGCCAGGCGCCATCTAAATCTTGCTCCTTTTTCGTTATAGGTGTGAATGTCATTTTTGAGTTCAAATCCAGCACCAAGTTTTTACCGTGCATCTCCATGGGAATGCTCAACACACGCAACGAATCTTTTTCGTAGTTTGAATTGAATTCCAATAGCACTGCTAAACGTTTGCCGGCAGCCACCTCCTCACGCAAGAATCCACCGATTGTCCTAATAAATTTCGGGGGAGATTGCCGGTATTCGGTATAGATCATATAGGTATCATCGATTTTTAGTTCGTGGCGTATGTTATCGGTATCCGAAATATAAACACCGGGCTGGATTTGGGCGTTTATAAAGGCGCCATTTCCCAAAACCAAACAGACTACAATAGGGGCGACGTATTTTTTGTATTCCATGGTTTGCTTATTTATCCTTAAAGATAAAACATATTGTAAGATCGGGGCAAGCCAAAAACACTCTATTCATCGTAAATTTCAGGTCAGCCCTTGTTTTTTGCATTTTTTTGTTTTCATTTGTTACCTTAAATCGAGTCAGCCTATGCACTCAGTCCGATAATGGTGGAATAACTGGTATTGTATAGGCATTGATGCATTTTTTTTTGTAATCGTACTATGAATTTTTAAGAATCACCCTTATATTTTCTTTCCATAAGGAAATTTACACGACCCTGATAGCACATGAACACTAAATATCTTGACCTGATCGATCAGACCTATTATTTCCCGCAAGAGGAATTCAAACTTGACGGCGAATACCTTCGTTTTCACGACATCCCCTTAAATGAACTGGTAGAAAAATACGGTAGTCCGTTAAAGTTCACATACCTGCCGAAGATATCCGACAATATTGGCCGCGCCAAGAACTGGTTCGCCCAAGCTATCGAAAAACATGGGTATAAGGGTAAATACCAATACTGCTATTGCACCAAAAGCGCCCATTTTCAACATGTGCTGCATGAGGCCTTGAAAAACGACATCCATATAGAAACCTCCTCCGCTTTTGACATTAATATTGTTGAAAACCTGAAAAAGGAGGGAAAGATCAAAGACGATACCTACGTCATCTGTAACGGTTTTAAACGAGATCAGTATATCGAGAATATCGCCAGATTGATGAACGGGGGACATAAAAACTGTATCCCCATCATCGACAACTACGAAGAAATAGAACTTTTATCGGAGGCTATCGACCGAGATTTTCAAGTGGGAATACGCATCGCCTCCGAAGAAGAGCCGAAATTCGAGTTTTATACCTCGCGCTTGGGTATCGGGTACAAAAATATAGTGCCGTTCTATGAAAACCAGATCAAGGACAATGATAAGGTGGAGCTGAAAATGCTGCACTTCTTCATCAATACAGGTATTCGTGACAACGCCTATTATTGGAACGAACTCGTAAAATGCCTCAAAGTATATGTGCGGCTGAAAAAGATGTGTCCGACTTTGGATAGCCTGAACATTGGCGGTGGATTTCCTATTAAAAATTCGTTGCACTTTGAATACGATTACCAATACATGGTCGACGAAATCATCAACCAGATCAACATAACCTGTGAGGAAGCCGAGGTGCCGGTACCCCATATTTTCACCGAATTTGGAAGCTTTACGGTCGGTGAAAGTGGTGGTGCCATCTACGAAATCCTCTATCAAAAGCAACAGAACGATCGGGAGAAATGGAACATGATTGATTCGTCGTTCATCACCACCTTGCCCGATACCTGGGCCATCAACAAGCGTTTTATCATGCTCCCCATCAACCGGTGGAACGATGAATATGAGCGTGTGCTTTTGGGCGGACTCACCTGCGACAGCGACGATTATTACAACAGTGAGCAGAATATGGCCGCTATTTATTTGCCGAAATACAAGCGTGATAAACCTTTATATATAGGATTTTTCAATACGGGCGCCTATCAAGAGACCATCGGCGGGTATGGCGGATTGCAGCATTGCCTGATTCCACAACCCAAGCATATTTTGATCGACAGGGATAAAAAGGGAAACCTCACCTATGAACTTTTCAGTCAGGAACAGAAAGCCGAAGATTTTTTAGGGATCTTAGGGTATGGTGCCAAAGGAGATAAAAGCAGGAAAAAGGAAATAGTAAAAGGTAAAAAGGATAAGGTAGGTATAGAAAATTGAATTAAATAGGCAGGTAAAAAAAAGAATAATCATTATAACTTTATTACAATGAACAAATCAAAGAATTACGCCGGCATACCCGACGAATTCGCACAACTGGAAACGGCAAAGGTAGTCTTGATACCCGTGCCATACGACGGTACCAGTACATGGGGCAAAGGGGCTGATAAAGGGCCGCAGGCATTTTTGGATGCTTCAGGGAACATGGAGCTGTATGACATCGAGACCGATAGCGAGGTCTACGAACAAGGCATCCACCTGGCCGATGCCATTACCGAAAACAAATCACCGGAGGCCGTGGTCAATGCGGTACATAAAACGGTAAAGGAGCACATCAAGCGCAACAAGTTCGTAACCCTTTTCGGTGGCGAACATTCTATTTCCATCGGTACCATTCGCGCTTTTAACGAATGTTTCGATAATCTGACCGTACTTCATATTGATGCCCATGCCGATTTGCGGCAGTCATATGATGGTTCGAAATACAATCATGCCTGTGCCGTACACGAGGCCAGCCAGACCACGAATCTCGTACAAGTGGGCATCCGCTCCATGGATGCCATCGAGAAAACCTTTATGGACAAAGAAAAAACCTTCTTCGCCAATGACACGGTCAACGACGAATTTTGGATGGACAAGGTGATAGAGGCGATGACCGATAACGTACTAATCACGTTCGATCTAGATGCGTTGGACCCTTCCATCATGCCGTCGACGGGAACCCCCGAACCGGGCGGATTGTTCTGGTACGAGACCTTGGAGTTCTTAAAACAGGTCTTTGAAGAGAAGAATGTGGTCGGTTTCGATATTGTCGAACTTTGTCCGAATCCGAACGACAGATCCCCCGATTTCTTGGCGGCAAAATTGTATTACAAAATGTTAAGCTATAAATTTATGGGTGAGGCTGCGGACGAGGAATATGACAATACGTATGATGTCGATTACCGATCGGGCAACAACCCTTCAAAATTTGACGATGACGAAGACTAAAGGAGAAATTTCAAAATTTATTGAAAAGTATTACCTGCACTTCAACGCCGCCGCGCTTGTCGATGCCGCTAAGGGCTACGAAGCGCAGCTCGAAAAAGATGGCAAAATGCTGGTTTCCTTAGCGGGGGCGATGTCAACGGCTGAACTGGGCAAGATATTTGCGGAAATAATCCGACAAGATAAAGTGCATATCGTTTCGTGTACAGGGGCTAATTTGGAAGAGGACATTATGAACCTCGTTGCGCATTCGTATTACAAGCGTGTCCCTAATTATCGCGATCTGACCCCACAAGACGAGTGGGACTTATTGGAAAAAGGATTGAACCGCGTGACGGATACCTGTATCCCCGAAGAGGAGGCTTTCCGAAGGATACAAAAGCATATTGTCAAGATATGGAAAGATGCCGAGGCAAAAGGCGAACGCTATCTGCCGCACGAGTACATGTACAAATTGTTGCTTTCGGGAGTACTGGAAGAACACTACGAAATCGATTTAAAAGATTCATGGATGTACGCCGCGGCCGAAAAAAACCTGCCTATCATCTGTCCCGGTTGGGAGGATAGTACCATGGGCAATATTTTCGCATCGTATGTGGTCAAGGGCGAACTGAAGGCAAGCACTATGAAATCCGGAATCGAATACATGACCTTTTTGGCCGATTGGTATACCAACAATTCCGAAAAGGGCATAGGATTCTTTCAGATCGGAGGCGGTATTGCCGGTGACTTTCCCATCTGTGTGGTGCCGATGCTCTATCAAGATCTGGAGCGTACCGATACGCCCTTTTGGAATTATTTCTGCCAGATCAGCGATTCGACGACCAGCTATGGCTCCTATTCCGGCGCGGTGCCCAACGAAAAGATCACTTGGGGGAAACTGGACATCGCTACCCCGAAATTTATAATAGAAAGCGATGCCACCATTGTGGCGCCCTTAATTTTTGCCTATCTTTTAGACTTATGAGTAAACAGAAAAATACAAATTTAAAACGTGTAATCGTCGATTTTAAAAAACTGACGCCCGAAGTGCTCAAACTTTTGGTTGAAAGGTATCCCGATGGTTATGACGATAGGAATATCATCACCTTTAAGAATGCCCAAGGCGAAAGGATAGAGGCCGTTGAGGTACTTACCGAGGATACAAAGTACTTGGTGAAAATCAGTGCCAAGCTCGAATACACCATGGAAAACTATGACGAAGACGACTACGAAGATTTCGAAGACGACGATCCAGATGCCGTAATGCCTCCTGACCCTGAAGCAATGCAAGATGACAATCTTGACGATGATGATGACGATGATGATGAAGATTAACTGAAGGTTTAAACCTCATAATACACCCCAAACGCGCAGCATGATCGCAAAGGATATAGAAAATGTCGAACTGAAGTTTTTAGACCTGAAAGATTATCAGGAACTAAAAACGGCCATGAAGGAGGTCTATAAAAACATACCCGATAATTACTGGGAAGAAAAACAGATCAGATCGCTGATCAAATTGTTTCCCGAAGGGCAAACGGTGATTAAGGTAAACGGGCAATTGGCGGGATGTTCCCTCTCCATTATCGTTGACTACGATCGGTTCGAAGACAATCACACCTATCAAGAGATCACGGGCCAAGAAACTTTCAGCACCCATACCGAAGACGGTGATGTGCTTTATGGTATCGATGTCTTTATCAAGCCCGAATTCCGAGGATTGCGGTTGGGTAGGCGGCTGTACGATTACCGAAAGGAACTTTGCGAGAAGCTGAACCTGAAGAGTATTGCTTTTGGAGGTAGAATTCCCAATTACCATGAATATGCAGATACGTTAACACCCAAAAAGTATATCGAAAAGGTACGGCGCAAAGAAATTCATGATCCAGTACTCAGTTTTCAGATCAACAACGATTTTCATCCCGCAAAAATTATACAGAACTATCTCGATGGTGACGAGGCCTCGAACGACTTTGCGGTATTGATGGAGTGGGATAATATCTACTACCAAAAACCGTCCATAAAGGTCGCGGCCAAGAAAAAGGTAGTGCGTTTGGGATTGATTCAGTGGCAGATGCGGTCGTACAAGAATTTGGACGAACTTTTGGAGCAAGCAGAGTTCTTTATCGATTCCGTTTCCGGATACCGGTCCGATTTCGCCCTGTTTCCTGAATTCTTCAATGCCCCCTTGATGGCGGAGAACAATCACATGCCCGAAGCCGAAGCGATTCGCGAACTTGCGAAACATACCGAGGCCATCGTCCAGAAATTTTCCGAGTTTTCAGTTTCCTACAACATCAATATCATCACCGGAAGTATGCCCGAGATGAAGGGCGATAGCCTTTACAATGTCGGTCATATCTGTAAAAGGGACGGCTCTGTAGAACGCTACGAAAAACTGCATGTTACACCCGATGAAGCGAAAATTTGGGGCATGCAAGGGGGTAAAGGGCTGAAGACCTTTGATACGGATTGCGGGAAGATAGGCGTGCTTATTTGTTATGACGTGGAGTTCCCGGAACTCAGCCGACTCTTGGCCGATGACGGAATGGACATCCTCTTCGTACCCTTTCTGACCGACACCCAAAACGGATTTTCTAGGGTACACCACTGCGCCCAGGCCCGGGCCATCGAAAATGAATGCTACGTGGCGGTGGCAGGAAGTGTCGGCAATCTGCCGAAGGTACAAAACATGGACATCCAATTTGCCCAATCCATGGTTTTTACACCCTGTGACTTTTCGTTTCCGACCAATGGCGTCAAGGCAGAGGCAACGCCCAATGCCGAAATGATCCTGATTGCCGATGTCGATATCGACCTGCTGCGCGAGCTTAACCAGTTCGGTGCCGTGCGGAATCTGAAGGATAGACGGACGGATATTTATGAGGTACGGAGGAAATAAAGGGAGAAGAGCGTCTAGAAAAATTGAGTATGCCGCAAGTTCCCTCACCTAAGTAAATAACTATAATTTGAAGAAAAAACAAACAGATTCCCCTCTTTGCGGGAATGATAATATGGATGATTTAAAGATTATTGGGAGTGACGAATGGTGTGTTTTCAAAAAACTGGGAATACCCGCCATCAAGGCGCGGGTCGATTCAGGTGCAAAGACCTCGTCCATTCATGCATCCAATATCGAAGTATTTAGTAAAGAAGGCGTTGATTGGGTGCGGTTCGAAGTAGATCCCATTCAGGACGATTCTAGCATCTTGATCAAATGTGAGGCCAAGTTGCTCCGCAGTAAAATGATCAAGAGTAGTATGGGAGCCTCCGAAGAACGCCTTATGATACGTACCCCCCTTACCTTGGGGCATGAGACTTTTACCATTAAATTGACCCTTGCCAGTAGGGACACCATGAACTATAGGATGCTTTTGGGTCGAGAAGCGTTGAACAAACGTTATCTTATAAATCCCGCAGAGGACTGTTTTCTTGGTAAGCTTACCCAAGATGAGGTTCTACAAAAGTATTCGCGGATGTCTAATTGAAAATGACGCACATCATCCTAAATTCTACTTCTTTAGATTTCGCAACATCACTTCCGTGGTCTTTTCCAAATCAAATTCCGCTTTCCAGCCCCAATCCGACTGTGCTCGGGAATCATCGATACTGCTGGGCCAAGAATCGGCAATCACCTGTCGGAAATCGGGATTGAACGAAATCTCAAAATGAGGAACCTGCCTTTTGATGCTTTCGGCCATTTCCAAAGGCGTAAAACTCATAGCGGAAAGATTGTAGGAAGACCTTATTTTCACCTGTTCGGCATTGGTATGCATAATCTCTAAGGTAGCCCTTATCGCATCGTCCATAAACATCATGGGCAGCGAAGTATCGGCTTTTAAGAAGCAGGCGTATCTTGCCTCGGCCAAGGCCTTGTGATAAATTTCCACGGCATAGTCGGTAGTGCCGCCGCCGGGCATGGTCTTCCAGCTGATGAGTCCCGGATAGCGAACGCTGCGTACGTCGACCCCGAATTTATGATGATAGTAATCGCACCAGCGTTCACCTGATTGCTTGCTGATACCGTAGACCGTGCTGGGTTCCATGATCGTGCTTTGGGGCGTTTCCGATTTCGGGGTGTTCAGTCCGAAAACCGCGATGCTCGAAGGCCAGAAAATTTTTTCGATTTTCTTCTCCTTGCCTAGATTGAGCACGTTGAATAGCGAATTCATATTAAGGTTCCACGCCCGCATAGGGAATTTCTCCGCGGTCGCGCTCAACATGGCCGCCATAAGATATACTACGTCGATTTCGTAGTAGGCGATGACCTCCTCCAAAGCATCGTAATCGGTAGCGTCAAGAATCTCGAAAGGTCCGGAACCCATCAAATCTTCATTGCCTTCGCGAATGTCGCTGGCGATGATGTTTTCGTTCCCATATTTTTCCCGCAGTGCATAGGTCAGCTCGGTGCCTATCTGTCCACACGCGCCCAATATCAAAATGGATTTTTGCATAGTATCTCGTTATTTGGGTGCTGCACCCAGGATAAGTTCAGGGGGGCAAAGATACCGTTTCCTAAAATTCATATCTTTGATTTATGGTAAGAATCATCCTTTTGGCGCTTTTATGCATAGGTTTCACATCCTGTAAGGAAAAAAAACCGGATTTGGTCTCTGGCGACACCTCTGGGTATGAACTATCCACCAAAAAATGGCCGAAAAAATCGGAAGTCAATGCGGAAGCACAAGACATCTTAAAGGATTGGGTCGAGTACAATGCTTTTGAAACCAGTTTTGACGCACTCTACAACGTTGCGAATCGAGATGACCTGAGTCTTACCATCGAAGACCTGATCGAGAAACAAAATGCCATGGAGGCCTCCAAATACCCGGAAACTTTTGACAAACCACAGGTGAAAAGCCGTCAAAAAGTGTTCAAGACCTATATTTTAAAAGTCAAGGGCGATATCTTCTACCGTATTGATCCCCAAGAATCCGTAGTGGAAATGATAAGGGCCTATAATGCTTTTCGCAACCAGTTCGACGTGGTCGTAAACAATACGTTGGATACCGATTTGATATTGGAGGAGTGAACTCAATTCCCGTCCTTCTTCTTTTTCTTCCCCTTTTTCTCGGGAACAATGCCCTCCTCGGTTTGCGTTTTGACGGAATCGGGTGCGGGCGTCGCAGCAGGCGGGTTCTTGCGCGCCTCCAACGCCTGCTTGCTCAGGCTGGCCAAGTTGAAATTCGGGTCGATGGCGAGCGCCTCGTCGATAAGTGCGACGGCGGCGTCAACGTTATCTTTGTCCTTATTGTATTGAGTTAGGGCCTTAAGATGTAGAAACGCAGCTTTCAAGGGCACCTCGTAAGGCTGTTGCCGTTCGTAGAACGCATATTTCATATCGTCTTTGGCATTGGTGATACCGTATTCGATATTGGCGACCGCCCCTTCGTTGTTACCGGTCTGGATTTTAAGATCGGCCAGTTCGTAGGCTAGATAGGCGTTGGGCTGTCTTTTAAAAAGTTCTTCGAACTGTTCGAGGGCGCGTTTGGGCTGGTTCAGGGCTTTCAACGAAATCGCCTTGACCTGCACCGCCATATCCGAATCGGCGGCATCTTTCTCGATACCGATGGTGTTCAGGGCCTGTAAATGTTGGTTATTGTTGGCATATACGTAGGCAAGGGTATCTTTGCGCTCTTTTGAGGGCGACAACACGTTCAGATGGGTCAAGGCGTTAACGACACCATCGACATCGCCTTGTAGCCGCATTTCTTGATAAAAGGCCTCATAGTGCTTTTGTAGGTCGCTCTTGGTCTGTGCGATCGCTATGTAGCCTACGCTTAAAAATAATAGGACTGCTAATTTTTTCATGTGTTCGGTTTTAATCGGATGTTCATTTCTATTTTCGGTGCGCAAAATTAGTATAATTATTGCTGCCAACCTGTTAAAGAGTTCAAAGAGTGTGCGATAAATGTATGTTAGATAGTATATGGGTGTTGGGTGCCGCCCATAAAAAAAGGACGCCCGAAGGCATCCTCTTTATAGGTTGGTTTGGTTGTTAATAGTTAGGCGACGAGTGACATTTCGTTGCTTTGGTACGACTTTAGAAGTCCGGCGTAAAACGCCACACTCTTTGAATCGTTGTCGATGCAGGTCTTCAGAAAATCACACAGGTTGCGGAACCAGAGATTGGCATGTAAGGTCGGCACGCTGAGATTGATCCTTTTGGGGTCATAATCCCTATCGTCCATTACGATATCCAATGATACCCTTCCTCTGTGATAATCGAAAACGACATCTGCCGCATTGTAATGATTTTTTAGGATCGCTACATGCAGGTTTTCAAATTTTAGGGGAACTTTTTGCTTCGGACAACTTCGGGCGACCAAGTTTTCGATTTCCATCAAAACCCGCCTCCGTAAACTTGAATTTTCCATGGCAAACAGTTTTAAAATTATAAATCAAATTTAGGGTTTAATCGATGAAATGCAGTGGGTATTAACAACAATCGACGGACTTTGTTGTGAAACTACGAATTGGTGTGGTGAACGTCAACTATAACGTTGTAGTGAACTTGAAATCTTTAACATTTGTAAGCGTGTAGGAAGATACTATTTTACCCTTTTTCGGACTATCGGCATCATAATCAGGAATTTGTAATCCTTTTCCGATGGCCTTTGAGGTGTAGTATTTCTGTTTCGTCGGATGGTACGGATAAACTCCGTTTATGGTTTCGCCCCACCAGCTCCGTCGTAGAGTTTCGGTTATGATTTTGATACAATCGTTCAAATGGATAAGATTGACCGGGGCGTTTCCGTGGGATAGGTTCTTTTTTCCCGAAAGCATGGTCACAGGGTGCCTGTCCGGACCGATCAAGCCCCCAAAACGGACGATAGTTGCTCTTAGCGATGGGTCGTTCCGGAAAATATTCTCGGAAACTACCAATTGTTTGCCCGATTCCGTTACCGGTTCGGGCGTTGTCTTTTCGGTCACCTGGCCATCGATATCGCCATATACCGAGGTGCTGCTTATAAAAATGATTTTTTCTATGGAGGATGATTTTACCGCCCCGTGCAGCAGTTGCATCTTTTTGACATAGTTTTCCTTATTGTTCCCTCGCAGTTTGGGCGGAACATTGACGACAAGGCTATCCACTTGTGACAGAAAACCTTCGATATTTCCGTCGATTTCATCCTCCGAGAGCGAGATCAAAAAGGGATGGATACCTTCATTTTTAAGCAATTCTATTTTTTCTTCGGATGTTGTACTGCCATGAACTTCGCATCCATCCGCTATCAAAACCTTTGCCAAGGGAAGCCCCAGCCATCCGCAGCCCATAATGGCTATAGTATTCTTCATATTTCGTATCGTTTGTATTCCTTGGATATAAATTTAGTGGTACCGATAATGTCACATTTCGAATACATACCAACTATTCGGTACGGATTACTCCTTTCCGAATAGCACCGTCTTGACCGTTAAGATGGCGTCGTTCAGCACAAAAGGCATGGGAATGCTGTTCGCCGGCCGTTCGGGAACCTCAAAAAGAGGATGTTCTAAAAGGTCATAAGAAGCTTCATAAATAGTAAGCTTCAGTTTTTCATTTTTAGGGAGGGTCAACCGCAGCTCGGTAGCGTCGTTGTCACTGATGTAATGGGTGATCAACGCGTTCGTCTTTTTATGCTTCAGGTAATACGACGAGAGGGGAATGCCGTTTACCATGGCGGAAGTAATACGCACATCGTTCGTAAAAACTTCGAGCCGATTGACATTTCGTTGCGGAACGATCCGTATGTCGAGCAATCGGTTCTCCCCGATGATGGTATCCCGTTTTTTTTCTATGGATGGGCCACGTATATCCTTGACCGGCGCATCGGCCACATAACTGAATCCCGAAAAGTACTTACTGCCAAGGATGTTTTGGCTTCCTTTTTCAACAGCCTGCTTTTCCGTTCCCAAAAATGCTCCGTTCCAAGCGATCGGTATTTGGTCGTAAGTGGCCCATTGTGCGCTGTTACCATCCTCATTAAAAATATAGACAAGACTGCTCGGCTTGGCATTTTCGATATCGAAACCGGAGTTGAAATGGGCGGAAACCAAACATCCGAGGAAAAGAAAGAAACCGATAGCGGCGAGGGATTTTCTGTTTCTGTAAAATCCGAAAACGGGAAGCAGCAGAAAGAAGGTCAGCGTCGTCAACAATGTCGACGCTACTAGTGCCTTTAGGCCCAACCCGACCGCGAAGCCTTCAATCAAGGGACTGAACAGCCAAAGTGCCGGAAGTGCCAAAAAGACCATCAATAACAGGCTAGGTCGTTTTTGGTTCAAAATGATGTGCCATGAGGCCAATAAACCGAAGACGGGTGCGATAAAAAAACAGGCGCCCTGAAGATAGGTTGCCAACAAGCCGCACAACAATAGCCATAAGGTGAGAGGTGCGACCAACAAATCGGCAACGGCAATTCCGCGGAATTTGTAGTAGACCCCGAAACAGACCGCCACGGAAAATAGCGTAAAAGCGGCAATATAAGTGTGCCCGTTATAGGTAAAACCGTGAAGCATATCTTGATATTGCGGATACACCCGTTTTAGCAACGGCCAGGCAAAGTAACCGATAACCCCGTTAATGGCCAAGGTGATCAGCAGCGGAAGAAATCCGGTGAAAATATCACGGACCTGCAAAGCTCGTCGCCGGAATCCATAAATACTTAGGACTATAAATAGGATGACCGCCCCCCCCAACATCGGCCATATCCATTCAAATGGATAGGAAACCATCCCAAAAAACGGCATGTTGAAATACACAAAGTCGTTCAGACTTTTTAGGTGGTTCAGGTCGGCATCGCCAAAATGATGGAGCAGGGGCATCAGGTAGCTTCCTTGATGGGCCAAGGTGTTTTTGTCGAGCCGTTCGTAAGAATCCTGGGCGGTATGATAGTCGTAGTGGTCGTCGATAAAGGCAAAATTGAAGCCATCGATATCCCTGTTTTCGCGAAAAACGGTCAGATCGGTATCATTGGGCAGCATTTTGTAGATGCTGTAATACAGTGAGTTCGCCATGGGATATTCGGGATGTGCCTCGATAAATTCCCACAGCAGGTTTTGGTTGCCCCGGTTCGTTTCGATAAAAGCATAGCTCGGTCCGCCACTGCCCCGGGCCTCGAAATTCAGCACCAGCCCGACATCCTTGGCCCACGGATGTTTATCTACAAACAGTTGTGCGCCGTTTAGCCCCAATTCTTCCGCATCGGAAAGGAGGACGATGATGTCGTTTTTCGGTTTTTTGCCTGTCGAAAGATAGGCCCGAACGCTCTCCAATAGGGTAGCCACCCCGCTACCGGCATCGCTTGCGCCCAAGGAAGAATGCGGACTACTATCGTAATGCGATAACAAAAGCAGGGCCTTGCCGTCATCGCTGCCATCGATTCGGGCCAGGATGTTTTTAGCTTTGCTCAACTTGGAATCATCCCCGACAGAATAGCCTTCTTGCGTCGAAGTTGTCAGTCCCATTTTCTTCAGTTCGGTACCGATGTAGTTTCGCACTTGCTCATGTGCGCCAAAGCCTACCGGGTGCGGTTTTTTGGAAATGGTCTTTACATGTTTTAGGGCTCTATCCGTTGAAAACAAGGTATCCGAGATTGAAGCGTCGGTCTTATAGACCGGCATTGACGACCGAAAACCCCAGTAGATTGCCAATAGAATGGAAAGAAGGGCTAGTACCGAAGCGATTTTTTTCATGGGTGGAGGTGAAGGATAAAGGTATAAAATTTCGAAAACAGCGCATGTGGTCCGGTATCGCTATCAGGTATTGAAGCGTGCAAAACACCCTGTATTGAGCATTAATATCAAGGTGTTTCGCTTCAAGTAAAAGAATAAAATACCAAATTTACAGTCAAGAGGTTAAATTATTATAAAACGCATTGAAAATTTACCTATCTTTAGTGATTAACGCAAAAACCAAATCGATATGGGAATCAAGAGTTTTATGGGGCCTAGGGCCAAGACAACTACGAAGAAGGAATATAAGGCTCCGATTTTGGTAACCGATTATATGACCCGTAAACTGGTGACCTTTACGCCGGACCAATCCATTTTGGCCGTGATGGAACTGTTTACCAAACACAATATATCGGGTGGCCCGGTGTTGGACGATAACGGATTTTTGGTAGGAATTATTTCCGAGGCCGATTGTATGAAGACCATTTCGGAAAGCCGGTATTTCAATCAGCCTATTTTAGATAAAAGTGTGGAGAAGTTTATGACGAAACAAGTGGAGACCATTCCACACGATATGAGCATATTCGATGCCGCGAACGTTTTCGACAAGCATAATAGAAGACGACTTCCGGTAATGCAAGACGGACTCATAGTTGGCCAGATCAGTAGGAAGGATATTGTGGTTGCGGCCTTAAGGCTAAGTGGGCAGAACTGGTAGAAGAAGCCTATTACCCCCAAAGCTAAACAGGGATAAACCATAGTTTTGTACATAAAAAATGCTTTCCGTTCGGAAGGCATTTTGTTTTATATTCTTGACGTTTCCCTTTTGGGTCTGGGAACCGACTTTCTACTCCCTTTTCACGATCATGTAATACTCGTTTTCCAATGGCAAATACCCCAAATCGTAGACAAAATAATAGATAGTTCCCTTTTTGGTGGTGTAGAGATTCGTAATAAACTCGAAATCGAAACCTTTGTCCATCAGGCGGGTACGCGTGGTTCGGGTCTTGCCCTCGCGTAATGGGAAGCCATCTAAAATCCGGTAATTTTTGCGTAGGCGGTTGTTGATGTTCCGTATCAGGTTCTTGCTGTCTTTGTTGACCTTGTTATGAAAGGCATTGCGGCAGTAGTCGGAGCAGAACTTTTTGTCTACCCGGCCTATGATTTCGGTACCGCATTCCTCACACTTTTTTTTCAAGACCTGCTATTTTTTGTTGCGGATGCATTGTAGCCGCATGCCTCGCACGTTATTTCAAAATCCAATATTTTTGTTGCGATTATATTGGTACTGCATCCTCAGTTTTTCGAAAACCTATTGCTTTTTGTCGCGTATATAATTGAATTTTACTTCTTCGGCGCTTCCATCCTCCTGTTCAATCAATCCATAAATATTGATTTCAGTATCGCTGATTTTTTCAAAAGTGAATCCCTCGAAATACATCCGGTTTCCATCGGTTTTCACGAGTTTGAATCGCTGTACCTCGTCTTTTTCCTCCCATCCTTTTAAATCGCCGTGGAAGTGTTTGAGTTCGAAGACCAAAGTTTCATTTAGCTGCCTGATATGGCCGAATTCGTAGAAGCCGATTTCGCCATCGATTACCAATTTGAAGGAAAACATCATGGAACCTCCCAAAGGCGGACTCCATATTTCTTCGGTAATACCGCCGAACGCCTCTCCCTTCCAGTGGCCTTCCATCCAAGCGATTTCAGTAAGATCGGCTTTTGGAGAGCTGCCGTTTTCCGGAAAGGAAACGGTGTTTTGGGCATAAGAATTCATGCAAATAAAAAGGAGAGATATAATAATAGGTTTCATCGGTCGGACTCTTTAGTGTGCCACAAGATAGGGATTATCCGTTTGCAAATGGATTTTTAATCGGTAAGCCGTTGATTTTGAACGGTAAGCGTACAGAATATTAACTGCAGGTAAATTAGGTGGTACTCGCGGTGTCCGGAATGATTTTAATCCTCGATCATGCCTGCACGTTCGGGCGACCTCACTTCCGGCCAGGAACGCTCTTCGCCAGTTTTTGAATCCGTACCCAAAACCGCTTTCTCCCGGGATGTTTTTTTGGGGTCTTCGCTGGCCTTGTAGGCTAAAATTGCCGTTAAGATCGCATTGTTGCGTACGTCGTCGAAAACAATTTTGTCATAGGTGTCCAAATTCGTGTGCCAAGTATAGTTCCAATAATCCCAACTTAAGGAACTAAGCGAAAATGCCGGTGCCCCTGCGGCAACAAAGGAAGTATAATCGGAACCACCTCCGGCGGGAGAACCTGGAAAAGAGGTTTCGATATGCTGGGTAATGTCTTCCGGAACGGCTTGAAGCCAGCGACCGATAAAGTCGTAGGCATTCAAAAAACCTTGGCCGGTGATGCTGACGACCCTTCCGGTGCCGTTATCCTGATTGAAGAGTGCCTGTAGGTTGTTCACGATTTCAGGATGGTCTTCTACAAAAGCACGGGATCCGTTGAGTCCCTGCTCTTCGCTGCCCCAATGGCCGATTATAATGGTACGTTTCGGATTGGGGTATACTTTTTTAAGGATTCGTGCCGCTTCTAACATGGTGATGGTACCCGTGCCATTGTCGGTCGCTCCAGTGGCCCCGTCCCAAGAATCAAAATGGGCCGAGAGGATGACATATTCATTGGGAAGTTCTTTACCCGGAATGGTGGCAACGGTATTGAAAGTCGGCACTTCACCCAACTCCTTGGACTCGGCGACCACTTTGATTATGGGCGTATCGCCATGTTCTACCATACGATAAAGCATACCATAATCTTCGAGGGACAGATCTGCAACAGGAATCTTTTTGGTATTGGCACTAAAGATTTTGTTCGCTCCAAACCCTTCGGACCAGCGGGATTGGATAATGCCAATGGCACCCGCTTTTTCCAACCCGTCGTTGATGTTTCTGGAAGTATAGCCCATGTTTTTAAAATTCTGTTCCCAGGCATCCTCCTTTTCTTGACGCTCCTTTTTCATTTTCTCGAAGGATGCATGTGTGGCATATTCTTCCCAATTTTCATCAGGTCTTCCCGTTGGCTGTTCCATAGAAACCATCACGAATTTCCCTTTAACATTAGGCAACCATTTTACGAATGCCAAAGAATCGGATACCGTGGGCAAGGCAATTAGATTTCCCGTGACCCCTTTCTTGCCTGTACTAGGGCTCCATGCCAGTTGCATGCCGTTCAACGACACGAGTCGCGGCTCGAGCATATCGATATGGGTAATACCCCTTTCCCAGCCGCGCCATTTGCCCCATTACTCATTTTTAGCTTTGATACCCCATTTTTTATAGGTTTCGACCGCCCATTCGTGGGCATTTTCCATTTGTGGCGTGCCTACCAAACGTGGTCCGATGACATCCATAAGTTCATAGGCGAGCTGTTCCAATTGTGAATTTTCGTTGGCTTCTTTTTGGATGGCTGCTACCATATCATCCGTGGTTTGGGCGGATAGAAAAGGGGTGCAGATGAACAGTGCGATACAGAAATGGACAAGTCGTTTTTTCATAGTTTTAAGCTTAGTGTTAATAGATCCTAATTTAGGAATAAATAAGGGTTGCTTCAATACTCCTGCCACCTGGGAATTCCCGGAATTAAAAATGGCATTGGTGTAAAGCCAAGCCAAAATCCGCGATTGCCCTATACGCCATTTTAGCTTTGGCTTGACACTGGTATACCTTAGCGGGGAAACCTTTGGGGTCTCCGTTGTCAATAACTACCATATCCTATTTTATTAAGGATGCCCTAAAAGCATAAAATCCTATGGCGCATGGCATTTTAATCTGAAGAGGGGATGGTATCCAGAGATCGATAGCGATTTTTCATGACTTTCGTCTTGACTTTATCCTCGGCCACGGCATTTGTAGTAAACATCATCACACCACTTGATTTTCCGGCTAGTCCTCCATTTAGTACCGTTTCAAATTCCAGAGCGGTAACGGTGCCAGGGTCATTATGGGCTTGAACTATCGGCCAGACTTTTGGATAAGCGTTCTTTTTTATATCTAGCTTCTTGCCAAGCCATGCTATATTTTCTTTGACCCAAGCGGGTTTTCTTCCCATTCTCTCATGGTAGACCATGGGAGAGAAAACGTCGACCGTTTTCTTCAAAAGCGTATAGTCCAACCCCAAAATACGCCTTCTGGCGTTGTCGAATTCGTTATCGGTCCATGGGCAATGATAAAGGCCTACAAGTGCGTTTGGCCTAATTTTCTTGGTGATTTCCCGAATCTCCTTGGTCCAGGAATAAATGATTCTACATCTCCAGTCCCGCCACTGCTCTTCATGGTTTTTCAATATCCAGGATGCTTTTTGGGAAGTGGTCCCATTGGCAATTGTTATCCCAAAATCTTTTGAAAAAGTGTTTATACAACTGTTGGAAAAACAGGTTTCGGGCAATATGGGTTCAGGTTCCTCGAACTGGGCGTGCCAATGTACGTAATCCATCCAAACCCCATCGAGTTCATAATCCTCCAATAACTGCCGTAACTGATCCATGCGATATTTTCGAAATTCGGGATCGGTAGGGCATACCCCCATAAACCATGAAGCGGCCTTTACTTTTTCGCCTTTCTCATTAAGGGCCCAGGCCTCTGGATGCTTTTCGACATAGTTTTTACCGTTCAAGGTGGCAAATTCCGCAAACACCATTGCTCCTTCCGATTTGGCCCTCTTTACCATACTGGCCGTCAATGATCCGCTATGGACGAAAATGGAATTGACCCCTAAATCCTTCAGAGTATATCCCCTTTCCCAAAAAGGCGTCGGACTTCCATAGACCCCTTTAATAATTGGGATTTCCGTAGGTTTCTGACCAAAAACAGGCCATGCGGATAGTACCAAACAAATGGGTAGTATATATGTTATTATACCATTCTTCATTCCTTTTTACATTTTGATAGTGATTTAAAGATACGGTTTACACAGGACTCTTGACCATTGAAACCACCAAAACGTTTCGATTTTAAAAATTTATGGGAGTCAAACTGGCCGTATTTTTCCCTACATGGTATGTCCGACCAAACAAACCCTCCCAAAAAATTCGGTACCTTTTTAGGGGTGTACACTCCCAGTGTACTGACGATTCTTGGCCTGATTATGTACCTCCGTTTTGGGTGGGTCGTCGGCAATGTAGGTCTGGGATGGACGGTCGTCATCGTACTTTTGGCGAGTTCCATTACTTTTATTACGGGTCTTAGTGCCTCTGCTATCGCTACCAATATACAGGTAGGGGCCAGGGGCGAATATTTTTTGGTCTCCCGCAGCCTGGGTATGGAAACTGGCGGCCTTTTGCGAAGTGCACTCGGTCACCGATTTTCATAAGGGTTTTGTCGAAATCTCCAAGGGTCATGCGCTGGCAGGGCTGAGTACCAACACCATCCTGTTCTGATGGCCGGACACGGAACAGAAACAGGTCAAGGAATTAAGGGCTATCCGAGAACTCCGCGGGAAGTGAAAAAATATTACCGTATGCAAATTCACTGCAGGTCTGCCCATCGATGGATGATCTTAGCATCTACCCAGAAGATATCTTGGTCACTGATGAAGAAAATGTACTTTCCATTCTTCGAAACAAATTTATAATTCCCGTTTTTTTAGCGGTATCCGTATTCATTAAGGTACAAGCTGTAAAACTATGTTATTTCACTTTGAAGTGTAACCCTCTCGTTTTCAAAATAAAAAAAGTTTACAAACGTTTACAAACGAAAGTAATTATTTCTCAACCGAATAAGATTTGGATTGTGTTCTATGTTTGCCCTGTCGAACGAAAGACGTTTGATTGCATTAACTGTTTAACCTTTAAAACTATTTATTATGAACGCAATTAAGAACAGAGTACAGTTGATCGGTAACTTGGGCCAGGACCCAGAAATCGTAACCTTGGAAAGCGGGAGCAAGCTCGCCAAATTTTCAATTGCAACGAGTGATTACTACAAGAACGCCAACGGTGAAAAAGTAGAGGACACCCAATGGCACAATATCGTCGCCTGGGGAAAGACCGCTGAAATTGTGGAGAGCTATCTGACCAAGGGCAAACAAGTGGCCATAGAGGGCAAATTGATCCATCGTACCTATGAAACCAAGGAAGGTGAGAAGAAATACTTCACCGAAATCAAATGTAACGAACTTTTGATGTTGGGGAAGTAGACCCTGCCAATTGACCATTTATGGAATTGGAAAATTGGAGGTACCAAATCGGCACCTCCAATTCCTCTAATTTCTTGGGTACAGTAAAGGTATCTGAGTATCTGAGTGTGGGTGGATGCCGGAAACAATTTGATATCCTTTAAAGCGTTAAATAGGGTACTCTTGTAATATCTACGCCTTATAACATAATCCATCTAAATTTCCAAAAACCAAATGAAAATAAATCAAGAAGTAACGCTTCCCGATGAAATAATATTGGGAAAAATATACAATATAAGAGGTCAAAAAGTGATGCTTGATAGAGACCTCGCCGAACTTTACGATGTTGAAACGAAACGGTTAAAAGAGGCAGTACGCCGTAACATAAAAAGATTTCCGCCAGATTTCATGTTCGAGATGAACCGAAAAGAACTGCAAAATTGGAGGACGCAATTTGCGTCCTCCAATTAGGATCCAATGGGCTTGCACTATTCGCCTTTCTGTTTTACGGAATAAGGCGTAACCATGTTGTCATGTGTTTTAAGCAGCGATAGGGCCATTGCGGTCAACATCCGAATCATTCGCGTTTTCACCAAAATGCGGGAAGTAATGAC
>NZ_JBGTHY010000439.1:0-3712 GCF_041745955.1 Pricia sp. | reverse complement strand
AATCCAGAGGAATTAGCATTGTTTCATTTGTCAGGAAAATTTAAATCGTCTAACGAATAAAAGTCTAAATAGGGTTTCCTCAGAAAGTCAGAAGTGAAAGTTGTTCAGTTCGGCGAACTTGACCAGGTTGGTCACGAACAGGATCGCGCCTATCCAGGAATGTGAGGTATCGCTGAGCTTTGCCTTTATGTTGTTGAGGCCGTAGCCCTGTTTTGCCTGACCGAACTTGCCCTCTATCGCGTTGCGTTCGTTGAACTCCTTTTTCCTTTTCCTTTTTTCATAAACGGTCTCCGCCGGACGCTTTCCCTTCGGGGCGACCGTCATCTTTATGCCCCTTTCACGGCACCAGTTCCTGTTGGCGTTGGTCCCGTAGATCTTGTCGACCTGTATCAGTTCCGGATAATATCCATATAGTTCCCGGTACGATTCGGCGTGGGGCACCAGGTCGGCACTCTCGTTGTAGGCGTCCCAGCCCAGGGTCTCGGCCTTGGCGAAGCCGTTGGCCTGGGCAAGGCCCATCTTGGTGCCGAACTCGACCTTCTTGCCCGCCTTGCCCCTTACGATCGGCCTGACGTAGGGCTGGGAGATGCTCACGATCCTGTCGTCGCACCTGTTCGTTTTCTCCGAGTACATTTCCCGTTGCTGGTCGTTGACCGTCCGTACGACCCAAAGGTCCCTCAACATTTTACCGGGCATGGGGTTTTCGTCCAACAGGTCCAGCATCCCGTTTATGCTGAGCACGTTGCGGTCCAGGCAGTTCAGGTGGTAGCGGATCGCGCTCCTGAGCGTCTTCTTGTTGGCCTGCCTCTTTTTCGATTCGGCAAGGTATTTCTTGCGGGCGACCTCCCGGTAGGTCCTGGGCTTGACCTTTAATTTGTCACGAAGGTGCTCGAACAAAAGGTCTATGATGGCCTCCGTTTTTTCCCTGGCCTTGTTGAGCAGCCCCAAATCGTTGGGGTAGGTTATGTTCTGGTCGGCAACGGTGGCGTCGAGCTTGAGCTTGCCCTTGTTGGGTGCCCCTTCGGCGCTTTCCGTTACCTTCCCGTCGCCGTGGCATATGGTGGCCAGAACGTCCGCGAAGCCGTTGAAGGTATCGTTGCCCAGCCTTTTCCTCCATTCCACGAAAAGGGAGGGGGAGAAGATCTGGGCCGGTGAGAACTCGTCCAGACCGAGGAAGAACTGCATGTAGGGGTTCTCCCCGATGATGCGAACGGTCTCGTCGTCGCTCAGGGCCAGTTTGTGCTTGATGATCAGGCTGCCGATCACGATGCGCGGGTCGATGGCCGTCCTGCCGCTGTCCGGGAAATGCCGGGAGTAGATCTTGGCGCACCCGTCCCACGGAAAATGGGCGGCCAACTGTATCCACCTGTTGTCGGGATCGAGTTTCATTTGGTAAAGATTGCCGAATTCCTCAATTTTGAGCTGGTGCTGAGAAGTGTATTGTACCATGTGCAAAGTATTTTAACAAAAGTACGAAATAATCTGCATTAAAACACATTTCAATCCGATTTAATTCACTGAAATTTAACGGGTTGACCCTGTATGAGGAGACCCTAATTAAATCCTGAAATCTACTATAGTTTGCCGTCTGATATTCTTTTCTCCTATGAACCAGCCTTGGCTGATTCACACGATAGAATTACTAATAATAAGAAAATGAAATTGCATTTTATGTTGCTAATCCATTTCATTATGGTTTTCTGTCGACTCGTTTTGTCGGCTTACACTTAACTGTCCACGGGGCAAACCCATTTGTTGCCAACAATTGTATATAGTAACAAGTTACTATATTTCCCTTTTGTGAATACTACTAATTACCTGATTTTTTAATCCTTTATTGGAACTTATTTTTAACATGAAGATAGGAAATATCCAGCACAAATTATGGCTTATGAGGGTCCTATGGGAACAACGACGGAGAGGCAAAAAAGCAAAATGGAACCATCTGCGATGATGTCCCACATGTCCTAAAAGTAGTACATGTATCATGCATAGCTCTAATACACCGTGGAGGTTTGGATCCAATCAATCGGTAATCAATCCTTTATTTGAACTTTTAATCATACCTAAAATAGGATTTCGAACACTAAAATAGGTTCAAAAAGATTCGAACTTTGGGTGACCGTTTAAAAATCGTCTGACCGTGGCCCAAAAGGATAATATGGAACTTGTAGGTTTGGAAGATAGGTCGGATAGGAGCGACAGATTTCTTTTAAAGTTCTCTTCGTTTTCATCTGGTTCCGTTGAATAGATTGGTGATAATAGGCCATACTCCAATGCTGAAAATATCTTTCCGGCGCATTGCCTTCCCATAGAAGTTTTACCGAATGGTGCCTGTTGTCAAACTTGATCTTGGCGTACAGTTTCAGCACCCCTCTTCTGTCGCCTTCAAGTATCCGGACGAAATTATCACGATAGTACACCAAACATCCGGTTATGTTCTTTTCCAAATTTACCGTTCTGGCCTCCCTGAGAATTTGTTTTAGATGCTCTTGGCTTGTTCCAAGTATGGCGGTAGATCGATAGGTTATCTGGTACATATAGGTGTCCTATTTATGGTGGAACCGTTGGTCGATTTTCTATTTGAACTTTTTCGTACTATGAAAATAGTAAATATATAGGACTAGGGATAGCCTTCAATGCCACATTCAACGATGAAGGATAGTCAAAAATGCCGCAGTGGCCATAAAGACCCATAAAAAAATTACCGTGTGCACCTTGCGGCACAGCTTTGCCACCCATTTATTGGAAAATGGGGTAGATCTGAGATATATTCAAGTATTATCGGGGCACAGTAACAGTAAAACCACCGAAATCTATACCCATGTGACCAGTAAGGCTTTCAGCGGCATAAAAAGTCCACTTGATGCGCTTACATTTACATGAAAATACGTACATTGGATTTATGGAAAGCTGCTATCTCCACTCCTTATTTTTAGTACCTAATGGGATGGCAGGAGTTTCATACAAATAAAAAATAGACGCCATAAAACGCATATATTGCGCCTATATGCTCGTTAGCGGTCATGCTGTATCTGTAGTTTAATTTTGAGAAGAATATTAAAAGGACATCATGTTCCAACAATTCTATCAGCCTCATCCTGCATTAAAAGGGTTTGTGAACAACATCATGATTCATGAAGTGAACTTTGATGTGGCTAATATCAAATCCACCTTCCCTTTTCCACCTCTTCCTGAACAGGGCTTATACTTTTATATCAGGGACCGTATGGTGGTAGAGTATAAACCCACCGGGAAAAAAGAAACACTTTCGCATTGCATCATAGTAGGTCCACAAGTAAATGGATTAAATATAACATTGGGATATAAACATTTGCTACTAAAGGTCGGGTTTCAGCCGGGAGGACTGTATCGTTTTTTAGGTATCCCTATGTACGAGCTTTTACAGAAAGAAGCTTTTGATGCTACGGAAGTGCTGGGAAACGAAATCAGGGAAATAAATAAACAACTACAAGAATCAACTTCATTTTTGCAAATGAAAAACATTATTGAAAGTTATTTGCTTAAGCACTTATATAAATTAAAACAGACCTTGCCAATTGATTTTGTACTTCCATTGCTTATTAAAGAAGGTGGTTTAGTGAAAATTGAACGCTTAGCGTCTCATGCTTGCTTAAGCCTTCGGCAATTTGAAAGGATTTTTCAGCAGCGAATAGGATTACCACCAAAATATTTTTCAAGACTGGTGAGA
>NZ_JBGTHY010000438.1:0-1950 GCF_041745955.1 Pricia sp. | reverse complement strand
CAGTCTTCGATGGCATCTGCGGTCTTATCCTCTTGGGAAGAAAAGGAGGGGATGGAAATCAGTTGCTTCAGTAGATCCAGGGCCTTTTCCGTAAGTTGCTTTTTATCCATCGTCATAGGGTTATCGTCGTATACCGCTTTTCATTTTGGGACAACATCGACATATTT
Source organism: Pricia sp. (assembly GCF_041745955.1). Taxonomy (NCBI): domain Bacteria; kingdom Pseudomonadati; phylum Bacteroidota; class Flavobacteriia; order Flavobacteriales; family Flavobacteriaceae; genus Pricia; species Pricia sp. The sequence continues at coordinate 1,783 of NZ_JBGTHY010000438.1, read as the reverse complement.
CCGATACATACCTTGGCTACGCCATTTTGCAATGCATGAAAACAGTTGGTCATTTTCGGAAGCATCCCGTCAGCTATGATTCCCTGTTCGAGCAGGTATTTATAGGTTCTGGTATCGATATGTTCAATTACCGAGCTGTCATCGGAAACATCCTTTAAGACCCCGTTCCTTTCAAAGCAATAGTATAAGGTGGTTTCGTAAAGTCCGCCCAGCCCGATGGCCAATTCGGAGGCGATAGTATCGGCATTGGTGTTCAACAGTTGCCCTTTGCCATCGTGGGTCATGGCGCAAAAAACGGGCGTTAGCCCCAAGGTCAAAAGATGGGAGAGCAGACCTTCATTGACGCGATCGACATCTCCAGCGAAACCGTAATCAATGTTTTTCACAGGGCGTTTATGGGCTTGAATCGCATTGCCGTCAGCGCCGCTCATACCGATGGCGTTGCAGCCTTTGGCCTGTAATTCGGCAACTATATTTTTATTGGTCAGTCCTGCATAAACCATGGTCATCACGTCCAGACCCTGTTCGTCCGTAATGCGCCGGCCGTCGACCATTTTAGATTCGATGCCCATTTTTTTGGCGATTTCCGTGGCGAGTTTACCTCCGCCGTGTACCAAAATCTTAAAACCTTCTAACCTGCAAAATAGAGTCAGGAATTTGGAGAGCTCTGCCTTGTTCTCGATGACGTTTCCGCCGATTTTTAGTATGGATAGGATTGGTTTCATTGTTGGTTTTTATTCCAATAATTTTTTCAAAACAACCTGTGCCGCAAACGTCCTGTTATTCGCCTGCGCTATTACCAATGATTGCCCACCATCCAGAACGGCATCCTCGACAACTACATTTCTACGAACGGGAAGGCAATGCATGAATTTGGCATCGCCCAACTTTTCTTTTGTCATCATCCAATCTGAATCTTGGTGCAACACCTTCCCGTAATCGGAATAGCTGCTCCAGTTTTTCACATAGATGAAATCGGCATTCTCACAGGCCTTTTTCTGGTCGCATTCAATGGTTAATCCTTCTGTAATTGCCGGATTTAATTCATAACCCTTTGGATGGGTAATCACAAATTCGGCATCCTGCAACCGCATCATCCCGACAAACGAATTCGCCACCGCATGAGGTAAGGCCTTCGGATGAGGTGCCCACGAAAGTACGATTTTCGGGTTTTTTTTGGTATGCTGTTCCGCCAAGGTAATCGCATCGGCAAGTGCCTGTAGCGGATGCCCGACCGAGCTTTCCATATTTACTACGGGCACTAAGGCGTATTTTTTGAACCCGATCAAAACCTCTTCTGCCTCGTCCTTTTCCTTATCCTTCAATCCCGCAAAAGCGCGGATGGCTATGATATCGCAGTACTGCGAAACGACTTGGGCCGCTTCCTTGATATGTTCCGATGTGCCTTGATCCATGACGGTTCCTTCACCGTATTCCAAAGCCCATCCCTCGTTGCCGAAGTTCATGACTATCACTTCCATACCCAGGTTCAGGGCCGCTTTTTGGGTGCTTAGGCGGGTACGCAGGCTGTTGTTGAAGAAAAGAAGGCAGAGCGTTTTTCCTTCGCCCAAGTTTTTATGGGAAGTGGGATTTTGTTTTAGTTTGCGGGCTTCTTCGACCCAGCTTGACAAATCGTCAATATCGTTTAAGGATAGATAATTTCTCATACGGTTATTTTGGTGTGTTCGCTGTTCCCGTTCAGGGCATCGACCATAAAATTGTCTTTCAGGCCGTTTACGATCCACGTTTCGATTCCCGCTTTTTGTGCTATCGTAGCGGCCTC
>NZ_JBGTHY010000437.1:0-2574 GCF_041745955.1 Pricia sp. | reverse complement strand
CTTGATCGGAAGCAACCTTCCCCATTGCGGCTTTACCGATATACTGACCGGAAACGATAGCGAGACCGTGATACAGATGAAATCGGATTTTTTGGGAAACGATTTTTTCGACATCCCTGAAATGAAAAGAATCCAGTCCCTCTTCGAAATGGCAAAGGGCGGTATATCATTTTCAGGTAAGACCAAGCACAAAATCGGCGAAAAAATGGATATTTTGGAATACCAGACTGATTTTCAGCGGCTGTTATCCATTTTAAACATTCTGAACGAACTGGGAAACTCAAAGGAGTTCAAGATTTTAAATGCCCAAGGTTTTTCAATGGAAACCGAGGTAAAGGACAATGACCGCATCAACCATGTATTCAATCATGTAAAGTCCCATTTTAAGGAGGAAATCACCTTGAGGGAAATTGCCGACCTGGTGAGTATGACCGTACCCTCGTTCTGTCGCTATTTCAAAAAGATAACCAACAAGACTTTTACGCAGTTCGTCAACGAATATCGCTTGGTACACGCTTCAAAATTATTGGCGGAACGGCCCATGAGCATCACCGAGGTCTGTTTCGAAAGCGGTTTCAACAATTTCTCGCACTTCAACAAACAGTTCAAGAACTTTACCGGTCAGAATCCGTCGGAGTATCGCAATCAGTTAAAGACCGTATTGCAGTGATGGGAAAAATTCCAAATCTTTAATCCTGAGCGCAGCCTAGGGGCCAAGCACTAAATTCCAAATAGTTTTGGTTTGAACTCATACCTTCTAAATCTTAATTTTCAAAATGACCAGTTTACAAGGAAATTCAGGAGAAACAAATGGCATACTCCTAAACCTACCCGATAGCGAAATCACCTATTTCCCCATTTTTTTTTCTCAGGATAAGGCGGATACCTATTTTGAGCATTTTAAAAGGGAAGTGCCTTGGCAGCAAGACGACATCAAAGTTTTCGGGAAGGTACATCCCCAACCAAGGTTAACGGCCTTGTATAGCAACAATGGGAAGCCCTACTCCTACTCCAACGTTACTATGCAGCCACACGATTTTACGGAAGCCCTGATGGAAATCAAAAAGAAAATCGAGAGCAAGACCGATGTGATTTTCACGACCTGTTTGCTCAATCGCTATCGCTATGGAAAGGATAGCAATGGCTGGCATGCCGACAATGAAAAGGAATTGGGACAAAACCCGGTTATCGCGTCAGTCACATTGGGACAGGAACGCTATTTTCATCTCAAACATCGTGAGGATAAAAGTTTAAAGCAAAAATTACTATTAGAGCATGGTAGCCTTCTAGTTATGCAGGGTGCGACCCAGCATCACTGGCTACACCAGATTCCCAAGACCGCAAAAACTATAGGCGAGCGGATTAACTTGACGTTTAGGGTAATTGTGTAGTGGGGGGCAACCTCCTAAAACAAAAAAAATCGACTTTTGAAAAGCCGATTTTTTTAGTGGGACCCTGGTTTAGAAAGCTGGTTACTGTCTTTAGCGATTGGGCGGCCGCTAATGTTCTCGCAACGAACTTCACTACTATAACCCATGTATACTTGCTTTATTTTTTTAATTCGACAAAATTCCAATTAAATAGGATAAAGGGATGATACTCCCATTCGTATCTTTGGGGTATTATGGAAAAGGAATTCACGGAACGGGAACTGGACCGTATCATCGAAATGGCTTGGGAAGACCGCACTCCCTTCGAGGCCATCACCTTTCAATTCGGGATTTCTGAACAGGAGACCATCGAAATCATGAGCCGCGAGATGAAATCCAGCAGTTTCAGAATGTGGCGAAAAAGGGTACAGGGCAGAAGCACCAAACACGCCAAACTACGGCAAGACGATATCGACCGGTTCAAGAGTTCGAGGCAAAGGAATATTTCTGGGAATAAGATTTCGAAGCGGTAAGGAAATGAAATTTTAGTTCCTCAGTATTTTAGAACGTATCAGAACAAGTTGTTCAACACCTTCGCCAACCGCAATCCACCCTTCTCCAATTGTATTTCTACGGTAGCCCACCAATCATAACTGTAGCGGTAATAAAGCTTCTCCCCCATCTCAACGGAACCATAGATTTCATTGGCCAAGTCTTGCGATTCTTCGACCCAATCGTAGATATCTCCCTTTTGAATCGCTTTCTTTTGCGCTTTTGACAGCCGCGGCAAATTGGACGCCAATTCGGTATAGCTCATGCCGTAGTCATCGATCATGTTCGAATCCCAGACCCGGTGAAGGTTACTGCCCTTGTTGAACCAGCGTACCTGAATGTCGTTGCCGCCCTTATCTTCCAACCTTCCGACGTGCATGGGCTGATGCAGGTCCCCAATCAAGTGTACCAGCATCTTCAGGTAAAAGACCTTGTCTGCTTTCGAACTATTTGCATTCTTGATGATTTGGATGCATTTCTCGATACCGGTCATTAAATCTCCCTGTTTACTTGGCGGTTCGTCACCGTATTTTTTATCCGCGGGATAATTGACATAATGCCAGGCACTAAATTTGCGATACGAACTATCGGCCTTGATCTCATCCCCAAAATTGGATACGGCGGCCAAACTTTGACCATCCAGTAATTCAGC
>NZ_JBGTHY010000436.1:0-2056 GCF_041745955.1 Pricia sp. | reverse complement strand
AAAGAAGCAAAGGACTCTACGCTGTCCCGATTGGTCAAACTGGTCAACGAGGCGCAGACCCAGAAATCCCCCACGCAGCTGTTGACCGATAAGTTCGAAAAATACTTCGTGCCTTCCGTCTTGATATTGGTAGGCATCCTGCTCCTCGCTTTTTTGGTGATCGATGAACCTTTCACTGCCAGCTTTTACCGGGCGATGGCCGTATTGGTGGCGGCAAGCCCCTGCGCCCTGGCCATTTCGACACCGAGTGCCGTATTGAGCGGCGTGGCAAGGGCGGCAAGGGGCGGCGTGCTTATCAAAGGTGGGCGACCGCTTGAGGATTTGGGCGAGTTGACGGCCCTGGCTTTTGATAAAACGGGAACCCTTACAGAAGGAAAACCCAAACTTACCGAAATGGTGACGTTAGGGGACATTGAGGAAAACGAACTGTTGAAGATAGCCGTTGCCGTTGAAAACCTGAGCGACCACCCCTTGGCCAAAGCGGTCGTAAGGGACGGTAAGGAGCGGTTGAAGGGTACTGAAATTCCCGATGCGTCCGATTTGGAAGCCGTCCTCGGGAAAGGGATCAAAGCTTCTTTGGGCGAGGATAAAATCTATATCGGCAACCTGGACCTTTACGAGGACCTTGACGATGCAAAACCGTCCGAGGAAATATCCACAAAAGTAAAGGGACTTGAAAGTGGCGGGAACACCACGATGCTCATTAGAAGGAACAAAGAGTATATCGGTATCATCGCCCTGATGGACACCCCAAGGGAAGCGGCCAAGGAAACACTGAAAAAATTAAAGGAAATCGGTATCAAGCGGATGATAATGCTTACCGGGGACAATCAGAAAGTGGCCGATGCCGTTGCCAAGGAAATCGGATTGACCGATGCCTGGGGAAGCCTGTTGCCGGAGGAAAAAGTAGATGCAATCAAAAAACTGAAGGAAACAGAAAGCAAGGTCGCAATGATAGGCGATGGGGTCAACGATGCCCCTGCAATGGCAAACAGCACCGTAGGTATCGCCATGGGAGCGGCGGGCAGTGATGTGGCCTTGGAGACGGCCGACATAGCCCTAATGGCCGATAAATTGGAAACCTTGCCCTTTGCCATCGGCCTGAGCAGGAAGGCGAAGGCGATAATCAAACAGAACCTTTGGGTCAGTCTTACAATTGTGGCCCTGCTCATTCCATCGACCATTTTTGGGTTTGCCAATATCGGTATCGCGGTAGTCATACACGAAGGCTCCACATTGCTTGTGGTCTTCAATGCGCTGCGACTTTTAGCCTATAAGAAATAACTCAAGAAATTTGATTTGAAGAAAAGGTTTGCCGTTCAAAAAAATAACCCATAAGATGGACTGGATGTTCGAAGATTTTAAACCTGACCTGGATTCTCTTGACCCAAGAGTTAAGGAAAAAGCGTTGGAAATTGCCAAGCAACTGGTCTCGGAAAAAAATTACACCAAAAAAAGGGCTATATCCGAGGCTATTGTAAAAGCTGAGGAGTGGTTTTACGATTTAGGGGGATAACTATAAATTAAAACTTTAAAAAATGTTAAGGATAAATCGAATTAACAAACGAAAATTTAATCGCTGCGAAATTGGAAGGTAAAGTCTCTAGGGAAGATATTGAAAAAACGGTCCCATTATACTATGATGTGTTTTTAAGGAATTGAAATGAAAAACGGCGAATCAAATATAAACGGCGCAAAAATCAATTACTCCATTCAGGACTCTGAAAATGGATGCTGTGAAACTATGGAAATAACGAATGAAAAACCTGCGGGAAAGATGAATCTCAAAACCTACATCCCTGCAATTTTCAGCTTCATAATGTTAATGGCGGGCATACTTTTTGATTATTTTGGGACATTTCCGCATTTTACGGGTTGGAAAAGGATTTTATGGTACACCGTGGCATACATTCCCGTTGGGTTTCCAGTATTAATAGAGGGTTTTCAAAGCATCCGAAAGGGCGACTTCTTTACCGAATTCTTGTTAATGTCCATAGCTACATTCGGTGCATTTGCCATAGGTGAATATCCAGAAGGCGTGGCGGTAATGCTATTT